>CAWUWQ010000352.1:0-14691 GCA_963926065.1 uncultured Algoriphagus sp. | reverse complement strand
GCTTCGCTAAGTGTGATTTGGGGCTTGACAGTCTTGAATGCCTTCTCTATTCGATCTTCGGGTAATCTTCAGGTAGTCACGACGGCATTAAAAATTATCCCAGTTTTAGTTGTGGCAGTTGGAGGGATTTTCTTTTTCAATTCAGAACATTTTACGCCACTCAATCTTTCTGGATCTTCAGATTTCCAGGCTATTACTAGTGCTTCTGTACTTTGTTTTTTTGCTTTTATGGGAATCGAAGCCGCCACTATTCCTGCAGATAATATAAAAGACCCTGAAAAAAATATTTCCAAAGGGACGCTTATCGGTGTATCGCTGGTAGTATTTCTCTACCTGTTAAGTAGTATTTCATTATTTGGGGTATTATCTCCGGATGATTTAGCAGGAAGTATGGCGCCATTAAGTGATGCGGCGACACTTATATTTGGAGGTAATGCAAGCTATTTTATAGCTTTTGGAGCATGTATTTCCACTTTCGGAGCATTGAACGCTTGGATTTTGATTCAAGGTCAAATTTCATATGCCATGGCCAGAGATGGGCTTTTACCAAAGGTGATGGCTACTAAAAATAAGTACGGCATTCCAGGAAATGGATTGGTCGTTTCGAGCCTTTTTGTGAGTTTGATTTTGATCCTCAACTTCAGTAAAAGCTTTGGAGATATTTTCTCCTTCATGGTCTTGCTGACTACAGTGACTTCCTTATCCTTTTACCTAGCGGCAGCCTTGGTCTATAGCTATTTTTGCTACCAAAGACAGTTCGGTTTTGAACTCACTATCAAAACAGGCCTAATTGCATTTCTAGGGATAGGCTTTAGTATTTGGTTATTTGTAGGTTCGGGAATTGAGGCCATAGCTTGGGGGGTAGTTGGGATTCTCCTAGGTCTTCCCGTATATTATTGGAGTAAAAAAAATAACAAATGAAGACCTGTCATTCTGACTTTGGCTTGATCCAAAGCATCTTATTGAAGCCAGCTCGTGCGGCTTTCCAATCTGAAGAAAAAATTACCCATGAATGGGAAAAGCTCAATTATACATCCAAAGTAGATTTTCAAAAGTCATTGGATGAATACCGGCAATTTGAAGTGTTTTTTAAAAATCAGGGAGCAATAGTTCATACACTTCCAGAGTCTGAAAGCAGTATTGATTCGATCTATTGCCGAGATGCCGCTTTGGCCACTGATTTTGGTTTGATTCTTTGCAACATGGGAAAGGTGGCCCGAAGATCAGAACCGGAGGCCATTGAAGCGTATGGTATGCAAAATGGCATTTCTATTCTCGGAAGGGTTGAGTCACCAGGCACTTGCGAAGGCGGAGATATGTGCTGGCTGGATGAAAAGACACTGGCTGTTGGCCATACCTATCGAACCAACTTAGAGGGGATTCGACAGCTCAGAGAGCTCCTTGAGCCTAAAGGAATCGAAGTGCTTCAAGTCGAGCTTCCACACTACAAAGGTCCTTCAGATGTCTTTCACTTGATGTCGATAATCAGCCCTTTGGACAAAGATCTAGCGATCGTGTATTCGCCGCTTATGCCAATTTATTTCCGAGAGGAGTTAATCAAAAGAGGCTTTATCCTAGTCGAATGTCCTGAGGAAGAATTTGATTCTATGGGCTGTAATGTTTTGGCTTTGGCCCCCAGAAAATGCCTCGTAGTGGATGGAAATCCGATCAGCGCAGAAAGACTCAGAGAAGCTGGTTGTGAGGTAATACCCTATTTAGGAAATGAGATTAGCCAGAAAGGCTGTGGTGGCCCTACTTGTCTCACCAGACCTTTGGTCAGAGTGATTTAAGCTCTATTTTATTTCCCTTCAATGGAATTTTCAAATGCGTTGTGGCGAAGACCTAATTAGAACGATTGGCTTGGAATCAGCACTTAAAATCTTTTGCTCCAAAATTTAAGTGTTCCTTTATTACTCGATTTCACTAATCGATAACTGTCTGGAATCTCTTCACATTCACCACAATAGGTCACGATTTTAGTCCCTAGAGGAGCTGAATCAAAGCGCTTTTTTAAAAATAGGATAAGGGTATTGAATTTATCCAAGTTGAACTCGTTTTCCTTTTCCAACTTATCTTTTAAATTAATGTTCTCTTCGAAAGAATTGAAAAAATAAAAGTTGTCATAGCTAGTAAAATCAATATTTATCATGTCTTCATGGATGAAATCTAAATTCCCCAATTGATATGATAATGCTAATTTCCTTGAAATCTGAACGAGATTTTCTCTTTGTTCCACTCCTGTGATTTTGGAGTTGGAATTGGCCGCTGCGATTAGACAAAATTTACCTGAGCCCGAACCTATATCAAGAACAGATTTCCCCTCGGCCCCTAAAAACTCAATAGCTTTTTTTGCTATGGCTACAGGGGTCCAATGGGTACTGGACAGCGTTTTTATTTTTTGAGGATAAAGGGAGTCAAATTCCTTATCTGTAATGGTATTTAGGTCCATTGAAACAAAAAATCTTACTTGATAAACTTAGGTGGATGTTGCTCCTCAAAATCAGTAGCAGCTTGGTAAGCTTTCGCCAAGGCTAAAATGCTTCCTTCTTCGTAGAGATTTCCGATCAGCGTAAAACTTGTAGGTCTTCCTTTTTTATCCAACCCATTAGGAATGCAGACCACTGGATGTCCACTTAAATTAGTCCCCATCAATTGACGGAAGTCAGAAGTTGGTGCGATAATTACATCATATTGGCTGAAAAGCGTATTTAATTCCTCGATTAGCTTTCTTCGTTGCCGATTGGCTTGAAGATATTCTACTGCAGGGATAAAACGAGATTGACGAAGGGAATTTGCGCGTGAGTTTTTCTGCTGCTCCACCATAATATCCACTTCACCAGATCGAACGAGCTCATCAAAGAAAGCTCCTGCTTCCGCTCGTAAGATTATATCAAAAACAGCATAGGGATAATCTGCTGGAAAAGCGATCGAATCCAGCTTCACTCCTAATTTCCGAATTACTTCCAAAGTGGCTTGGAGATTCTTGCCTACATCTGTAGTATCCTTATCTATATCCCCTTTCAAATAGGCTACTTTTAATTGGCTTGGAGTCTTTGAGGAGCGATTAAAAGGAACATCATTCGTACTCGGATCTTTTACATCTTTGCCATAGATGGCTTCAAAAACTATTTCAGCATCTTCTGCGGATCGTGTAATAGGGCCGATTTTATCCATAGACCAACTTAAACTCATCACACCGTGACGGCTCACCCTTCCATAAGTAGGGCGAAGTCCTGTCACTCCATTTCGGCTAGCGGGACCAACGATAGAACCCAAAGTTTCCGTGCCAAGGGCAAAAGCAACTAATCCAGCAGAGGTGGCGGAGCCAGAACCTGCTGAAGAACCACTTGCACCTTGCGTTAGATCCCAAGGGTTTTTTGTTTTCCCACCAAACCAAACGTCACCTCTAGCCAAAGCTCCGGACACTAATTTTGCAATCAAAACTGCCCCTTCAGCTTCCAATTTTTGAACAACCGTAGCCGTATAGTCTATTGCTTGATCTTCATAAGGCTTTGATCCCCAAGTCGTCTTATAACCTTTTACAGCCATCAAATCTTTTACGCCATAGGGAATTCCATGAAGAATTCCTTTGTAATTCCCTGCTGCAATTTCTCGATCCGCTCGTTTTGCCTGAGCCAAAGCCAAGCTATCAGTAAGCGTAATCACAGCAAGTAGCTGCCCGTCATAACGCTTAATTCGATCGATATATAAAAGAGTAAGTTGCTCTGAAGTGATTTTTCGGTTTTTGAGTAGAGAAGCAAGTTGCGTAATCGAGTAAAAGGCAACTTCCTGCAAATCTTCAGGAAGCTCCACTCCTTCTGGAATTAGAAATTCTGGATTTTCTTTTTTCTCAGGAAATTGAAAACCCAAAGGATGTGGATCAAACATCATTGCAGGAAAGGTCTCGTTTGAGGTCTTGAATAGCCGAAGAGAATCGTATGCCAGCTTGTTCCCGACTAAATAGTCATACATGGTGTCGATCGCTTGATCAGAAAATTCCAGTCCGATTAGCTTTTGACTGGATTTGACATCCTTTTTCGAAAAAGCGGACTCATTGCTTTTGCAAGAAACTACTAAAACGAAGACAAGTAAAAATTGGAGAATACGAACTGTACGGTTATTCATAAAAAGAATTGAGGGTGTTTATCAAAATTTAAAGCATTTGAATTTTGTGAATATAACTTCACTGAAGGAAAGAAAAAACTGATTTTATTCTACTTGGCTCCCGCTTATTTTGTCTTTGATGACTTCCTAATCTAAATCACAATAAGATTCAAATCCCAAGGATTAGTATATTTAATGATTAATTTTTCGAAAATCTTAATCCAATCAGCATATGAAAACGCAATACTATTTACTAGCTATTTCTTTTTTGGCCATGGTTTCATGTACTTCTCGATCTTCCAGAGACCGAATAGCCTCAGGAGAATCTGTTACCGACGAGCGTAATCTTAGCGGTATTTCTCAAGTGAAAATTTCTGGGGTAATGAACCTTTACCTAAATCAAGGAGACAATGAATCACTCCGGATTGAAGGAGACGAAAAAGCTATTTCCTTGCTTGAAATTAACGAAAATGGAGATCTCTTAGAAATTGGATATAAGGAAGAAGATAATGTCAAAAATATCTTTGAGGACTTTTCTCCAGATATCTATTTGACTATTTCTGATTTGCGCAAGCTAAGTTTTGATGGAGTTGTAAATATCGAAAGCGAGAATACTTTCCAGGTGGAAGAGCTCATCATTACTGGTGATGGTATCGGAAAGATTAACTTGGAAATTGAAGCTAAGATGATAGATGCCACCTTTAATATGATGGGGACTATTGTGCTTCGGGGAAATGTAGAAACGATAAAACTATCGAATGAAGGAATGGGCAAGATCGATGCCTCAAAACTTATTGCCCAAAATATGACCTTGACTTCTTCCGGAATAGGTAGGGTGGAAGTGTATTGTGAAGATGAATTATCGATCACTGTAAACGGCATTGGTTCAGTTAATTATAGTGGTAACCCTAAAGTGATTAAGAAGGATGTAAATGGCATTGGTAAAGTGAGTGAAAATTAACTATTCTAAAAATTATTCCTTTTGAACGCCAGTTCCCTCATTAAAATATTTTTCTCATATGAAGTACTCTATTGAATCTGAAGATCTTCAGGTTGAAGTCAATTCAATTGGTATGGAGCTTTCCTCCATTCGATCCAAACATTCCAATCAAGAATACATTTGGCAGGGGAATCCTGCTTTTTGGACTGGACAGGCACCCGTATTATTTCCAATTGTTGGAGCCTTGAAAAATGGGCAGATGATTCATCAAGGAATTTCCTATTCCTTAGAGCGGCATGGGTTTGTCAGAGATTCTCCCAAACCAATATTGATCGATTCGGGGACAAATTTCCTCCGATTTGGAATGACTTGGGATGCAGAAACATTGAAAATTTATCCATTCAAATTCAGCTTAGAAATAACGTTTTTGTTGGAAGGGAAAAGCATATCCATTCAGCATCAGATAACCAATACAGGTGCAGGCGACGAAGCTATGCTGTATTCAATTGGTGGTCATCCAGCATTTAATTGTCCGCTAAAGGCGAATGAAAGCTATGAGGATTATTATTTAGAATTTGAAAAGGAAGAAACAGCTGCTACTTGGTTGATCGATCCATCTGGATTGATCAGTTTGGAGCAAAAGCCCATGCTTGACCACACCAAAAACTTACCGCTTCACTCCCATCTGTTTGATCATGATGCCTTAGTTTTTAAAAATCTGAAATCTAGAAGAGTTAAGCTAGTTCATCAAAAGAAGGGACCTGTTCTTGCAGTTGATTTTCAAGATTTTAATTACCTCGGGATTTGGGCAAAGCCAGCCGCTCCTTTTGTATGCATTGAGCCATGGTTGGGCATTGCCGATTCTGTGGATAGCAGCCAAAATCTCGAAGAAAAGGAAGGGATTCTAAAATTAGCTTCCGGTCAATCAGATCAAAAAAGCTACTCTATTAGTATTTTGGAATAACTAATTCTTAAAACAAAATCAGCTTGTACAAGCGTATAAGTCCCCTTTCCAGATCACTACCGCATTATCCATTATAGCTGGATTGATGCCAGAATTTGCAGATAATATACCTAATTGATCGCCTGTGCAGGAATAAACTGGAATAACTGAATTACAATTGGGGCAACAGTTTCTCAAGACAAATACATCATTGCCCTCGAAGGTTGTTTTTGAAATCGAATAGTATACTCCAAAATAGGAATCGTTGAGTTCGTTGGTTAGGGTATTTAACCAGGGTAAGTCTGCGACTGGGTCTGTCGTGCCACAGATTAATGTAGGTTCTTCATCTTCTTTGCAACCGAAGCTAAAAACAATTAAAAACAGTAGTGATAATAATAGCTTTTTCACGATCTTATTTTTTCAATCCACTTTCTTGGAATATTCCCTGCGTATTAAAGTTAGAAATAGGTTTCAATAACTCTTGGATTTTTCAGCTTTATGAAAAAAGACTTCTTATAATCACTGCAATGTGATTGCATCGAACCATTTCTACATAAAAGTTGCTTGTATAGAGATAGAGAAATTATCCAGCTTAAATCAGGAAACTCCTCTCAATTCAATTCCTCATGATTTAATCAATTAAAAAAATATGATTGATTAAACCAAGTCACCAAAAACAAGTTTTGAAACTATGCTAAACTGGAACGACATTATCAAATTTGCCAACAATGGTAATCCTACACCACCTAATCGAGTGGAAAAAACTGAAAAGGAATGGAAAGAATTACTCAATGCAGAAGCATTTTATGTGGCGAGACAAAAAGGAACTGAGCGTGCGCACAGCTCTGATATGTGTAGCCTTTTTGAGCCCGGGAAATATGCTTGTACCTGCTGCAAAACTCCTTTGTTTGACTCGAGTGTGAAATTTGAAAGTGGTACTGGTTGGCCTTCATTTACACAGCCAATCGAAGAGAAAAATGTGGGTTACCATAAAGATGTAAGTTTCGGAATGGTCAGAGTCGAGGCGTTATGCAATGTCTGCGATGCTCATCTCGGGCATGTATTCCCTGATGGACCAGCTCCAAGCGGATTACGCTATTGCGTCAATGCAGTTTCTCTAGAAAAGATGGAAGAGAAGTAAATATCTAGAAAGTCATTTATCCTGAATACTACAATGAAAATTTTGAGTATTCAGGTATTTTTTTGTTTTATAATTTTCAGTTGATTTCTTCTGAAATATTGACTTTTGAAAAGTTAATATTTTGATTTTACGGTAAAAGTAGGGATTATTGATCCTGATGAACCCAAACACTGATCTCGATGCCATTCGGCTCAATTTTTCGCCAAGCGATTTGCTCCTTCTCAACCTTGCACTCGCATTGATCATGTATGGTGTAGCTTTAGATCTTCGATTTAAAGATTTTGCTTATATCGCTAAAAACCCAAAATCCTTTTTCTTGGGCTTATTTTCCCAGTTTATTCTACTTCCATTTTTGACTTGGTGTCTAGTCTTGGTGATGCAGCCTCCCCCTTCTGTGGCTTTGGGAATGTTTCTAGTCGCAGCTTGTCCCGGAGGCAATGTTTCTAATTTCCTCAGTAGTCTCTCAGGCGGAAATACTGCACTATCAGTAAGTTTGACGGCATTTTCTAGTAGTAGCTCTGTTTTCTTGACTCCATTCAACTTTGCACTTTGGGCAAGTTTCTATGTGCCGACGTCCAATTTGATTCGAGAGATCGGATTAGATTATCTGGATGTTTTCGTGACAGTAGCATTTATCCTTGGCTTGCCTTTGATACTTGGGATTTTGACTCGTCAATATTTGCCAGACTGGGCTAATCGCTTTGCGAAAATCTTAAAACCACTAAGCATTGTAATTTTTTTGGCATTCGTAGTTATTGCATTTTTGGGAAATTTGGACCTTTTCCTGAAGTATATAGGAATGATTTTTCTTTGGGTGCTCGCTCATAATATAGTTGCCTTAAGTGCAGGATATTTAACAGGGAAAGTCTCTGGATTACCCTTAGCAGATGTAAAGACCTTGACTATCGAAACAGGAATTCAAAATTCAGGTTTGGGGCTAGTTTTAATTTTCACTTATTTTGACGGATTAGGTGGTATGGCTATCATTACCGCCCTTTGGGGAATTTGGCATTTGATTTCAGGAATGACGATCGCAAGTCTTTGGAAATCAAAAGTGGAGCCCACACATCTTGAAACTAGTAAATGATCTACCTCTTAAATGCCTTTCTCATATTAATGACTAAAATCGCGCTTCGCGGCTATTTTAGAAAAATCATTATCGAAGGAAAATCCAATATTCCGAAAAATTGCCCGATTATCTTAGTAGCAAACCATCAAAATGCATTGATTGATCCTTTACTTTTAGGCACTCACACAAGTCTTAACGCTCACTTTCTTACCCGGGCTTCAGTATTCAAAAATCCCATTGTAGCCAAATTTCTAGGCTGGATCAGAATGCTTCCAGTATATCGCGTCCGAGATGGATTCGCTACTATTCAACAAAATCAAAAAACATTTGAGCAGACTTTTGAGGTACTGCGAGAGAATGGAACGATCATCATTTTTGCAGAAGGAAGTCATAGCTTGATTCGAAAGCTTCGCCCGTTGAGTAAAGGTTTTACCCGGATAGCTTTTGGACTGAAAGAAAAATATCCTGAAAAAAATCCTGTTATACTTCCAGTGGCATTGGATTACAGTGCACATCGACGATCTGGAAGTCGAGTTCGGATCACCTTTGGTCGACCAATCCAAGTCGATATGCCAGCTTCCCAATCAGGCCAATTGACCAAAGCAGTAGAAACGGCTCTGAGTAAATTGGTGGTGACCATTCCAAGCTTAGACTATGCAGAGAAGTTAGAATCCTTGATCGAACATAAAGTCGATCTCAGTTCTCGAGCTGATGTGACTCTTTTTCTAAATGAAGGAAAAGTCCCAAATCCAATAAAAGCATCAAGTGGATTAGTAAATAAGCTCATGAAAATCTTTCACTTGCCACTTTTTCTGCTTTGGATTTGGAAAAGCTCGAGCATTCAAGACAAGGTTTTTGATAGTACTTTTAAGTTTTTAATCGGCTTTGTTCTTATTCCCATTTGGTACCTGCTTTTAATTGTCCTCGGACTCAGCACGTCCATTGGATCTTGGGCAGTTTCTATCTTACTCTTAGCTTGGATTACAGTTTGGTTCAACAAAAATCCGCAGGAATAAGCTGGGTAAAACCAAATATTATTTGGGATATTTTATACCTTTGTTTAAAAGATTATAAACCCAAATAACGCTGAAATGACTGAAGATTTTCTTCCCCTCAATGGCACTGATTATGTAGAGCTCTATGTAGGCAACGCCAAACAATCTGCTTTATACTATCAATACGCTTTCGGATACGAACTGATAGCTTATTCAGGACCTGAGACCGGAGTTCGTGATCGTGCCTCGTATGTCTTGAAACAGGGTAAAATAAGATTAGTCTTGACCTCTCCAATGCAACCAGAAGGTCCTATCTCAGCTCATATCCAGCTTCATGGTGATGGGGTGAAAGTATTAGCACTATGGGTGGATGATGCGGAGAAATCTTGGAAGGAGACTACTTCTAGAGGAGCAGTTTCCATTTCTGAACCAAAAGTCCTTAGTGACAAATTCGGATCGGTTAAAGTAGCTTCCATCAAAACTTACGGCGATACAATTCACACCTTCGTCGAGCGAAAAAATTATTCGGGGGTTTTTCTTCCAGGTTATATGCCAAGAAAGAGTGCCTTCACTCCTACCTCAATTGGTTTACAATTTATTGATCATTGTGTAGGGAATGTAGGATTAGGCGAAATGGACAAATGGGTGGAATTCTATAAAAATGTCATGGGCTTCAAGCTATTGATCACCTTTGATGATAAAGATATTTCCACCGAATATTCAGCTTTGATGTCCAAAGTGGTTTCCAATGGAAATGGCTATGTAAAGTTCCCTATCAATGAGCCAGCCGAAGGCAAAAAGAAATCTCAAATCGAAGAATACTTGGATTTCTATAAAGGACCAGGAGTACAGCACATGGCAATTGCCACCGATGATATTATTCATACTGTAGGAGAATTGAGGAAAAGAGGTGTGGAATTCTTAGAAGTTCCTACCTCTTATTATGAAGATCTTTTAGACCGTGTAGGTCAAATTGATGAAGACTTACAGCCACTAAAAGAGTTGAATATCCTAGTAGATCGAGATGAGGAAGGATATTTATTGCAAATATTCACCAAACCTATACAAGATCGTCCAACGCTATTTTTCGAGATTATCCAGCGAAAGGGAGCGAAATCCTTTGGAAAGGGGAATTTCAAAGCGCTTTTTGAAGCGATCGAACGAGAGCAAGAATTAAGAGGTAACCTCTAAGTAGTATAAACCGGCTAATCGCCGGTTTTTTTGTTTCCTCCTCTCGATAGAAAAGATTAATTTCTTGCTCAAATTGATCACTATGAAATCTATTTTAAAAATTCTTTCCTCTACAATCAAAGGGGGTATCTTCTTCTTACTTCCGATTTTGATTGTGATTTTTCTCGGTGAAAAAGCGATAAGGATTCTCAAGCCACTTTCAATTGTTATTACCTCAAAGTTGGGCTTGGAGGGAGGTCGATTCTTCGATGCCAATTATCTGGTTTCTATCCTGATTGTAATTTTCCTTTGTTTTATCGCAGGGTGGGTGGCCAAAATCGGATTCGGGCAATTGATGATCAATTGGATTGAGAACAATATCCTAATTCTCTTTCCAGGCTATCAATTGATGAAATCCACTATGGAAAATCAAGTTGGAATTCAATCTGGATCTAATTTCCCCGTTGTGTTGGTGCCGATTGATGGGCTTATGTTTGGATTCCATATGGATACTTTACCTGATGGTAAGCTGGTTATTTTTGTGCCAGGAGCTCCAAATGTGATGGAGGGGAATGTAATAATCTTTGAAAAAGACAATGTTCAAAAAACAAATATAACTATGTCAGAAGTGATAAAAATCATGCGTCAACTTGGAGCAAATTCTGCCAATAGTTTCAACAAATAAATTCGATCCTATCGTTAAAAAGGCCCGAAACCCACTAAGGATTCGGGCCTTTTTAGCGATAGAGAAACTATTTATAAAGACTTGAATGGATCTCTTTCAAAAAATTCTCATCGAACTTCACAATCTTTCGATCATACGTCATCAAGCCATTGGTCTCAATCTCCACATCAGTAGTCTGGGTATAAATAGCTCCCGCCAAACCCAAAGGGATTAGTTTTTTTAAATCAACCATTAATTTCTTATAACGAGCTTGAAGATCCTCCTTGGAGGTAAAACTCTGATAGCCCCAATTATCTTTGTTTAGCCAGGTGTGTCCTTCCACTGGTAAACCCAAACCCCCAAATTCGCCCAAAATCATCAACTTATTTTTCCCATAAATTGCTGGATCAGGCATCACCGGATCGGGATAATTGTGGAGATCGAGCATATCTCCTACCACATCGGAACCTTCCATTTCAAAATTTCCCCCACTAGCTGAATTTATTAGCCGAGTTGGATCAAGCTTTTTGGTCAAGTTTACAATCTCTGTTGTTTTAAATTGGCCCCAAGCCTCATTAAAGGGAACCCAAGCAATAATTGAGGGGAAGAACTTAAACTCGTTCATTATTTCGGTCCATTCCGTCTTAAAGATTGCTTCACTATCGGCTGTACGCTCCTTGTACATTCCTTCACGGATTACCCCAGGACGAACTTCCCATCGATTACCCATATCTCCACTTGGCATGTCTTGCCAGACAAGGATCCCAATCCTGTCTGCATGGTAATACCAGCGAGCTGGTTCCACTTTCACATGCTTACGAATCATATTGAATCCCATCTCTTTGGTTTTGAGGATATCAAAAGCTAAAGCTTCATCATTTGGAGCAGTGTATAAGCCATCAGGCCACCAGCCTTGATCAAGCGGGCCATATTGGAAAAGTGCCTCTCCATTTAAAAACATACGCTGGAAACCATCGGAATCCTTGGCCATACGGATATCTCTATACGCTGCATAGGAAGTGATTTCATCAATCAACTTTTTCCCTTGAAGCAAACTTACTTTCACATCGTAAAGAAATGGGCTGTCTGGAGACCAAGCTTTAGGATTGGAAAGCTGAACAGTTTTCAAACCGGAAATTGAGCCAGTGCTTGAATAAACTTCCTTTTCACCATCTTTTATTACAATTTGTAAAGTCATCCCTTCGGTATTTCCAACAATCTCCTGGGAGAAAACAAGAGCAGAATTGCCCCAATCAGTTATAGAATAGATTGATTTCAAATAAGTGCTAGGAACAGATTCTACCCAAACAGTTTGCCAGATTCCAGTTACTGGGGTATACCAAATTCCTTTTGGATTTTTGACTTGTTTGCCTCGTGGCTGAGGCCCGGAATCACTTGGATCCCAAACTCGCATTTTGATTTTTTGAGTTTTTCCTTTAACTAAATAGGGAGTGATATCAAAGCTGAAAGAATCGAATCCACCACGATGAATTCCTGCATTTTGATCGTTCACCCAAACTTCTGCTTCCCAGTCTACTGCTCCAAAATGAAGTAAAATTCGATTTTTTCCAGTGGATAAATTTAAGGCAAAGCTATGTTCGTACCACAGCTCGGCATCCGGTCCTACCGTCTTTTGAACTCCTGATAGCAATGATTCCACAGCAAATGGGACTGCTATTTCACCATCTGCTATCGCAGCAGGTTTTTCTCCTTTGGCTGCAATAGCATAGTTCCAAAGACCATTAAGATTCTGCCAGTTCCCTCGAACTAATTGAGGTCTGGGATATTCTTGGTGCGGAGCCACAGGATTGACTTGATCCGTCCAATTGGTTTTTAAAATCGGACCTTGTGCTATCGCCATTCCGCTGATGAGCATACTAAAAAATAAACTTAATAGGTTTCGCATAGGACTTGGGTTAGTGTATGTTATTAGGAATTCTTTTTGAACTAGATATTATTTCCCCCTATTTAAATTCAAACCAAAGTATCATCGAATAACCCTGATCTCCACCATGAGAAACTCCATAGGCCTTTTGACCTTGAGGCCCCATTTCTTCTGCAAGGTGGAACTTAGTGCCAATTGGAGGTATTTTAAATAGAAATGAGAGATCACTCTTCGGTAAAGTAGGCTTCACTCCTGCTGTAGAAAGCTCAGGATATTCAGGTTTGAAAAGCCCTAAATACAAGCCAGGAGTTTCCGTCCGTATTTCAATTATACCTTCCTCAGTAGCCAACTCCAGTGCATGAAAATCTGAATGAAAACCTTTGAACTCTGGATAAATTAGCTTTTCAAAGCTGTGTCCAGTCATTGTATTATTGTACTTTTTCTCCCAAAGTCCAAATTCAGCTCCTTTTAACCGATTTTGCCAAACTCTGTAAGGTCCATTTCCTATCCATTTTGCAGAAATTACTTTCTCCTCAGGATATGAAAATCCCATTCCCAAGATATCAATAGCATTCCCTCTGAAATTCGGAGCAGCAGATTCCATTTTAAGTTTCCCATCTTCATAGATAGTCCATGTGATTGTGCCAGGGTAAGGCTTAAATGATGAGCCTATTTGAATTGAACCATCCTTCAGACGCTTCCAGGTTACCTCAGATACCGTAGACTCGATCCCTTCGATTTCTGGGTTTTGTACTAGCGAAATTAAATCACGATCAACTCGAACCAGTTCTAGATTTGCATATTTTTTTCCAAAGAAAAAGATCTTATTTCCAACTGATACTTGGAGGTCTGTCGTGGTCTCACGGACTACAATAGTTGATTTTTCCGCAATTTCTTCATTTCTAAAATAATGTTTCACACCAAGATCTGGAGTTCGAATAGCTTTGGATTGAGTGTAAAGTTCTTCGCCATGAATTCCTATAGTCTTCAAAATCAAGATATCGCCCTGAGACCAACCTGTAGGAAGGTTGAGGGAAATTTCTCGAGTTTCTCCAGGCTTTCCATCCGGTAATTCAATCGTTCCTTCGAAGAGCGTGTTCGGGGCCTTCCAAGCATCTAATGCTTCGATTTTCCACTCTAATTTACTTTGATTGAGGTTAGAGAAGAGGTACTTGTTGGCGACTTTGATTTTACCGTCAAACTTAGGCGTAAGGGTAAATGATTCAATTTGAATTGGGGACCAGATATTTTTGATTGTGTAAAAACTCCCCTCCTTTTCTCGATAAGGCCCCAAAATCCCATCAGGGGCATGATTCCCGTCCGAATCATGCTTGCCTCCAAGTTCTTTTCTGAGAATAGCCTCATCAGCAAAAACCCAAAGAAAACCTCCTGCTCCTAATGGGTTTGAGGTATAGCTTTCCCAGAAGTCTTCCAAACCGGCTCCTAGTCCACCATCATATAATCCATGAAGCCATTCAGTGGGCAAAAAGACATCCTGCCCATTACTCAATCGGTTAATTCCAGCGTCGTATCGAGGATAATGAAAGGTATCAAAACCATTTCGTTGGAGCCAAGGATAAAGAATTGGTCGCTTTTGGATATCGAATTGGTGAAAACCTGCCTCATTGGCAAAATCCCAGCCTCCTTCATTGCCATGATCCCAAATCACCACCGAAGGATGATTTGCGTCTTTCAATACAGTTTCCTTCACTAATTTTGGCCCAACTTCCGTGTCATAACCGTTTTGCCAACCAGTCACTTCATCTAATACAAATAGGCC
>CAWUWQ010000351.1:0-10633 GCA_963926065.1 uncultured Algoriphagus sp. | reverse complement strand
CTACATGATTAATTTGGTCAGTAATGTTGATACTCCTAACTTGGAATCAAGCTTTACTGAATTGATTAGAAGCGTAAATAAAAATTAATGTTTAACCAGGTTTAGCCACTGCATTGCCACTGAATAATATTATAAAAAACACAAAGCCCTGTAAATAAAATACTTACAGGGCTAAATTTATCTAAGTTGTGGAGCTGGTGAGATTCGAACTCACGTCCAGATAAGGAAACAGCGTACCGTCTACATGCTTAGTCACCTGTTGAGTTTTCGATCGAAATATGCTGGGTGACACACCTAGTTTCGACTTAGCTACTAGTCTTAGACCTGCTTAATAGCATCACAAGCCGCAGTCCGATCAAGTCGACATCCCGAAATCCACCCCGAAAGGACAGGGGGCGGAGGGATGTGGCTGGGGAATTGCTCTCGCAACTCAACCCTTTAAGCTTTCTTTCCTGTTAAGGTAAGATTAGGCAGCCATAGCGTAAGAATCTTCGCCATTTATAGTGCGTATGAATCTTTTAAGGCCGTACATACTCCAGCCTGCATGCGAGCCCGATTTTTACACTTACTGTCAATACCGGTCAGCCCCATTTGAGATAGGATGACAAAAGTAATCGTTTTTTGGTTCCATTGACCATTTCTGTGCTCAGTAAATATTTTTCCATATTCTTGAATTTTCATTTATCTGGCTGTCAGCCGCTTAATTGAAAATAGCTAAGAATAGTCTGCAAAGTCATCCCCTAATATCGAGATTTTTATATCTTGCAGAGATGGAAAATTTCGTCGTTTCGGCAAGGAAATACAGACCCGCGGACTTTAAAAGTGTCGTTGGACAGAAGCATATAACTACAACGCTACAGAATGCGATCAAAAACAAGCACTTAGCTCAGGCATTCTTGTTTTGTGGTCCACGAGGAGTAGGCAAAACAACTTGTGCCAGAATTCTGGCCAAGACAATCAACTGTGAAAATCTGCAAGCAGACTTTGAAGCTTGTGGAAAATGTGACTCTTGTGTTTCGTTCCATAACAATAGCTCCTTTAATATTTATGAGCTTGATGCAGCATCCAATAACTCCGTGGAGGATATTCGGAATCTTGTAGAGCAAGTTAGATATGCCCCTCAAAAAGGTGATTATAAGGTCTATATAATTGATGAGGTGCACATGCTCTCGACGAATGCGTTCAATGCATTTTTAAAGACTCTTGAAGAGCCGCCTAAGTATGCCGTATTTATTTTGGCAACTACGGAAAAGCACAAAATTCTCCCCACTATCCTCTCCAGATGTCAGATTTTTGACTTTAATCGGATTCAGGTAAAGCATATAGCCTCACATCTTCAAGAGATTGCTGAGAAAGAAAAAGTGGATTACGAGGAAGAAGCACTCCGTCTTATCGCCAACAAAGCAGATGGGGCACTTCGCGATGCACTTTCTATTTTTGATTTGATCGTGACCTATTCGGCAGGTAAGAAAGTAACTTATCAGGAGACGATTGATAATCTACATATTTTGGACTATGATTATTATTTCAAAGTTGTAGAAGGGTTTTTGGCAGAGGATATATCTAAAGTATTATTGATTTTTGACGAAATCCTGAAGAAAGGTTTCGATGGACATAATTTTATTGTAGGACTTTGTGAGCATTTCAGAGATCTTTTGGTCTCAAAAGATCCTGCGACGGTCGAACTAATCGAAGTTTCTGATAGCACCAAAGAAAAGTACTTAGAGCAATCTCAATTTGCTTCTGTTTCATTTTTACTTTCCGCATTGAATATTGCCAACCAGTGCGATATCCATTACAAAACCAGCAAAAACCAGCGGCTTCACGTTGAATTGGCTTTGATGAAAATCGCTAAACTTCCACAGGCTTTTCGTCTGGCAATGATGGCGGCAGATGAAACAAAAAAAAAGCCTGAGTGAGGGACTAGATGAAGCTCCTGTTTCAAAAACACTAGATCAGAAAGATGAGGCAACAGAGGAGGTAGTGTCTTCTATTCCGCAGAAGGTCAATCCACTTCCTAAGACGATCTCTATTCCCAAAAGCCTAAGCCAGACCCAAAAGTTGGTCGATGATAAGGCGAAAGTCAAAAACGAAGCTGAAGAACATCCAACTCAGAATCAGACTCTCCAGCCGGTTGAACAAGTCGTTTTGCTTACCCAAGAAACGCTGGATTTAGCAATGCCACGAATAAGATCGTCTTTCCAAGATGCTGGTAAAAGTATGGAGCTAGCCATTTTGGGACAGGAGATGAAAATCGTGGACGGCCAACTTGTCCTAGAAGTTATGGGTCAGCTACAAGAGGACCTAGCCGATAAGATGAAGTCGGAATTGATTCGGATGCTACGCGAAATCACTAAATCCACAAAGGTCACGATTAGGCTTGAGGTCAAAGAAGAGCTTCAATCAAACGTGAATAGACTTTATACGAGTACAGACAAGCTGAACCATCTGAAGACGATTCACCCGGCATTATCCGAGTTTCAAAAGAGATTTGGCTTAGAGACTGATTTTTAAAAATCTAGGGAAATCCCAAAATTAATCAAATTTTGAAGCTGGATGGCTTGCCTGGAGCTTCCATCATCTTGCTTAATAAATACTTCCTCATCGTAAATGATTACCGTTTCTATTCGAGTAGAAATATATTTATTGACTTTCATCCGGATGATAGAGTTGAAGTTTACCACCATATTCCCGAATCGTTCATAGTTGGAGAATAGGTTAATGTCGGACTTCCAAGTTACATTTTCCATCAGCCGTATATCATTCACCGAAGCTGCGATCGAAACTCCAGCCTCAGCTCGTACATTTTCTCCTGGCTCCACACCAAATGCCCCCACTCTGCTAAGCGAGTCATCCATCACGATGGTAAATCTTCCTGTAAAAGGGGATAAGATGATTGAAATTCTACTTTTGTCTGCATAGGTTTTCCGATAATTCAAACCTGTGGATGACTGAACGTAGCCAGGGGAAAGTAGATCAGATATTTTAGTGCGTGTTTCCAGATCGCTACCTGGGGGTCTTGAATATTTTTGACCAGCAATCAATTGCGTTCGAGCATCCAGCTGAGTCGATAAATAGAAAAACTCGCTCAATTCCCGGCCATAATTACTCACGAACTGAAAATTGTCATTGGTTTTCCGAGTTTGAAATTCCCTTCCTCCTTGTCTGTTAAATCCTAGATTCACATTTAGCTGGGTATCCCAAACCTTATTTTCTTTTTTGTAATTGGCGAAAAGGGAGAGCCCAGAGTTCAAGGCAAAAGTACTCGCTCCACCTGCTGCCCAGTTGGAAAGAGTCACCTGCTGAATATTTAGATTATAATTTCCCCCAGTCTTCCAAAAAATCTCCTTTACCGGTTCATCCCTAATCAAGGAGTCTCCAAGCATCAGCAAAGTGTCCCCATTGATCAAAACAGTATCAGGAATGGTAAATCTATCCTGAGCCTGAATATGCTGGCAAAGGAAAATTACTAAAAAACCGAGAATCAGAAAATGCTTTGACATCTAAAAGTTGGAGTGTGGGGTATCAGGGTCTATAGATAACTAATTTTTGCCCGATGGAGATGATGTTTTGACTTCCGATTCCATTCCAAGATTTTAATTCATCGACCGAAATGCCATACTTTTTGCTGATGGCGAATAGCGTCTCTCCACTGGATACGGTATGAGTGACTTTACTAGGTGCTGCGCTACGCTGCATAGGTTCAGGTGATGATTTTACTTGGTTTTCAGTTACTTTAGTGCTTTCAGCAACTACTGTCCGCAAGGGAGTTGGCGCTGGAACTCTCACGATTTCAATTTCCTCACCACGCTTTCTAGGATCTTGAAGGTTCAAAACCATTCCGACTTTTAGGTCACTGTCTTTTCGAATTCTATTTTTGGATTTCAGAGAAGAAAGTTTGATTCCATATTTCTGTGAAATCTTCCAAAGTGTCTCGCCTTGCTGAACAATATGTGTTTCAACTTCTGCCTTACTCTTCTTTTTCTCAGTATAATAATATTTGCCTGACTCAATTCGATCATTTTCATCTAAATCATTCAGCTTTCTGAATTTCTTCTCTTTCAAGCCTATATTCTCTGAAAAAATAGAAGGACTCGTTGTGCTTGCAGCTTGAACTCCATCAAGATTATTTACTGTAATCTGATCAGGCTCGGACGATTTTGTTGTGTTTCCAGCCACTTTTGGATAGGAATTGGCCTGTTTGTAGCTTGGACTGGATGTGCTGGATGATGGTCTGCTCTGAGTAGTTTTCTTTGGAGCAGACTCTTTGATTACAGCCTGTTCTACATTAGGTAAACTACCATCTTTGAGGAACACCAATGAATAGGGCCTATCTCCTAGTACTTTTCCGTTTTTTGCCCAAGTATTATATTCTTTCAGATGAGATTCACTGACCCCGTATTTTTTTGCTAATGAGGATAGGGTAGTGGGTCCTTGCACTTTTACTTCCACAAGCTGCTGCGAACTATTGCTAACAAAAATTCCGATTTGATTTTCGAAAGCGATTTTATGCGCTAGAAATTTTTTAAAGTACCAATGACTATTTCGATCGATGTCTACCACTCTTTTCCCATTGTATTGTGTTCCGAAATATGCCTTAGCACCACCTAAACCCATTTGATAAGAGACCAAGGCGCACATCCAATTATCAAATGTTTTGTTGTGCTTTTGGAGGTAAAGAGCAGCTCCTTTTGTCGAAGACACGATATTTTGTCGTTCGTCCACTTGATTGTCCACTCGGAGAAATACTTCCTCAGCAGTTCCCTGCTTGAATTGCCAAAAACCAACAGCATTGGATGTGGACACTGCATCAGAGATTAAACCACTTTCTTGGATTGCCAAATACTTCAGATCCAAAGGAACCCCCGCTTCACGTAATTCACGCTCGATTAGGGGCAAATAAAGATTGACGCGATCTTGTTTGATTTTGAAATAGCTTGGATTTCGATATTGTGCATCGACGTCAAGCTGAATTTCTCGTCTTGCCTGTGGATTGATCCGAACGATCAGATCCGCAAATTCTATTTCTGCAGGTACTTGAGGAATCTGAGCGAAAGTGCTCGTGAAACCCAGAAATAAGAAGGTGAAAACTAGAAAAGAAATTTTGTGTGCTCTCATTTGAAAAAGGCGTTAATCTTTAGTATCTGCCTTATTTTAGCAAAAATGATTCCTTTTTTATGTCAACTGGATTTTTCTTGCCATCATTACTCCATCTCGAATAGGAAGTAGGAGATTTTCTACTCGTGGATCCGCCTGAACGTAAGCGTTAAAGTCTAAAATTGCTTGGGTATCCTTATCAATTTTTTGATCTGCTTTAACCAAGATTTTCCCTGACCAAAGGACATTGTCCGCTAGAATAATTCCTCCGCTTGGTACTTTATCGATGATCAAATCGTAATAGCGTTGGTAGTTAATCTTATCCGCATCGATAAACACTAGGTCAAATGGACCATCGATCTTTGGGATTAATTCCAATGCATTTCCCAATCGATATTCAATTTGATCTGATAATCCACTTTCTTTAAAAAAGCCTCGGACCATGGTTTCTAGCTCATCATTGATATCTAGGGTGATTAGTTTTCCATTTTTAGCTAAACCGCGAGCCATACAAATCCCAGAGTATCCGGTGTAGGTCCCGATTTCCAAAATAGTTTTTGGTTGGAGCATTTTTACAAAAAGCTCGAGCATTTTCCCTTGGAGATGACCTGAAATCATTCTTGGCATCAATACTTTCGCCCGAGTTTCTCTAGTAATCTTTAGTAAAAGTTGATCTTCGGTTGAGGTATGGTCTTCGCAATAGGCGGTTAGGGCTTCATCGATAAATTCCATTTTAATTTGGCTTGTATGTCAAAAAACTTAATTGGTCTAAGTCGAAAATTTCCTGGGCAATTTCTTGTAATTCTTCGGCAGTAGTGGATCTGATATGATTGAAAATTGATTCCAGCGGGTCCACTTTAGCATGATCCAGCAGGCTTTTGCCATAGACGAGCATCAGTCCGCCATAATTTTCCTCTGCCATCGCCATTTGACCAATCGCCTGTTCTTTGGCCATATGAAGCTGAACTTTGCCAAGTTTTTTGGACTGTAGTTTTTTCATTTCATTAATCACGAGCCCCTTAGCTTTCTTGAGTGTTTTCTCCTCTGTGCCGAAGTAAACTCCAAAAAAACCAGTATCTGAAAACGGTTGGTAGGTGGATTCAATACTATAGACGAGTCCATGCTTTTCTCGCAGCATGAGGTTCAGGCGACTATTCATACTTGGCCCACCCAAAATATTATTTAGAAGAAACAGCTTGTATCTATTGGGGTTATGAAGCGAAAATGCAGGCCGTCCCATTGCAAAAAGAGATTGGGTCACATCTCTTACTGTTGATTTTTCCTTTGGAATGTAGCTAGAAAAGCTGCTACGGACATAGAGGCTTCGTTTTGGTAAGATGGCAGACAAAGAAGGCTCGATTTGTTTAAGAGCATTCTTGAATGAGATATTCCCTACTACTGAAAAAATAATTTGGGACGTATCTAACCTAGTTGCAAGAAAATCAAAGAAATCTTGCTGGCTAAAGTTTCCGACAGTGGCCTCAGTTCCTAAGATATTTCTACCCAAAGCATGATTTTCAAAGACGAGTTCGTCCAATTCGTCCTGAATAGAATCATCCGGAGAGTCTCTGTACATAGCCATTTCTTCCAAAATAACCTGCCGTTCATTTTCAATTTGTTTCTCGGGAAAGGTACTATTGAAGGTAATGTCATAAAGCAACTCTGCTGCTTTTGGATAATGCTCCTTCAATGTAGAGGCATAGAAACAAATCTTTTCCTTGGTCGTGTAGGCGTTTAGCTCACCGCCAAGTGATTCCAATCGATTGAGTATATGGAACGTCTTTCGCTTTTTAGTCCCTTTGAACGCCATATGCTCCCAAAAATGAGCTAAGCCCTCTTGTTCTTTGGTTTCATCCCGACTACCAATGTTTAGAATAAATCCACAATGAACCAAGCGTGTATGGGTGACTTCTTGGTGGACTATTCGGATTCCGTTGGCTAATTCCTTAATGCTTAAATTCATGCGTATGCTACCTCTTTCGGCAAAGTACAAAGTAAGGGAACAAGTTGGTTTTAGGATTGTTTTTCCTGCCTTTTGCTAGAGATTTTTGTAAATTCCTGCCAGATAAATCAAATTTCTATATGAAGTATACCCCACTCCCAAAAGAACTTTATCAGCGAAACCGGAAAAAGTTGGTTGCCAAGCTCAAATCTGATAGTATTGTAATTTTGAATTCCAATGATATCATGCCTACCAATGCCGATGGCACGATGCAGTTTAGGCAAAATAATGATTTGTTTTACCTCTGTGGAATTGATCAAGAGGAGACCATTCTTTTATTGGCGCCGAATTGTCCTGTACCAGCGATGCGTGAGGTGCTTTTCTTAAGGGAGACGAATGAGCATATCGCTGTCTGGGAAGGCCATAAATACACCAAGGAAGAGGGAGAAGCTACCTCAGGTATTCAGAATATTCAATGGTTGGCAAATTTTGATCAAGTATTTAATACGGTGATCACGCTATCGAAGAATGTGTACCTGAATACCAATGAGCATTTGCGTGCAGGTGTTCAGGTAGAGACAAGAGATGCTCGCTTTATCAAAACCTGTAAGGAGAAATATCCGCTTCATCAATATGAGCGAATCGCTCCGATCATGCATGAGTTGCGAGGAGTAAAAGAGCAGGAAGAGATTGATCAACTTCAGATTGCCTGCGACATCACTGAGAAAGGATTCAGAAGAATATTATCATTTGTGAAACCCGGTGTGACCGAGTATGAGATCGAGGCGGAATACTTACATGAGTTTGTTCGAAATCGAAGTAAAGGTTTCGCCTATGAGCCGATCATTGCATCTGGATCCTCCGCCTGTGTGCTCCATTACATAGAGAATAAGAAGGCATGTCTTGACGGTGAGCTATTGCTGATGGATGTGGGAGCTGAGTATGGTAATTATAATGCAGATATGACTCGGACGATTCCAGTCAATGGGAGATTCAATCCAAGACAACGTGCGGTTTACGATGCAGTCTTACGGGTAAAAAATCAGGCATCAGCAATGCTTACTCCTGGAGTTATTATCCAAGATTATCATAGAGAGGTAGGATTGATTATGCAAAGCGAGCTCGTTAGCCTAGGACTAATTGATCAGACAGATATTAAGAATCAGACGGCTGATTGGCCGGCATATAAAAAATATTTCATGCATGGAACCTCCCATCATTTAGGATTGGATGTACACGATGTTGGGACTATGCATTTCCCTATTCAGGCAGGCATGGTATTTACCGTAGAGCCGGGTATTTATATTCCGGAGGAAGGTTTTGGGGTAAGACTTGAAAATGACATTGTGGTTCTGGAAAATGGTTATCTGGATCTGATGGGTAATATTCCTGTGGAAGCGGAGGAGATTGAAGGTTTGATGAATTCTTAAAAAATCAATTCCTGTAAAAGTGTAAAAGCCCTTTCAAGATCAATTGAAAGGGCTTTTTGCTTACTCTTGAATCGGTACAAATTCAATTAGCTCAAAGGTCATTTTATCTTCTTGATTTTTTGGATTGAGCGGGTGATTAATAGACAGATAGATCCCTTTTTCATGGATGAAAAAGTCAAAAGGATGATACTGATTAGCTTCAAACGGAGTCTCAGAAATCAAATTTAAATCGCTGTCAAAAACCTGAATCGAAAATGGTCCTGAGTGATTCCGCATATCGGATATGGGAACAGATACATCTTGCTCAAAAGCATGAAATGCGAATCGAATAAAAATATTCCGATAGGGGTCAAAGGCTAAACTTTCGTAATGGGGACTGTAAAAAGAATATTTTCTATACGCTAACCCATCACCACCTATAGGGAAAAGTGGTAATTTTTCCGGTAAAAATTTGCTCTTTCCCTTTTTCGATAACAAAGTGTCCCCAAAATCTGACTTATAAAATAAGCGGTGATCCCCAAACATTGAATACACAAACTTTCCAGCCCCTTCTGCAAGAGATGCTTCGAAAAGCTTTAATCCCTCAGGCATATAATCTTTAGGATAGGTGAAATCCAAAATTTTACTTGTGCCTGATTTCAGATCGATTTCATAGACCACTTGTTTTGTTTTGAGTTCTTCTTGCGTCATCTTGGATATTTGCCCATAATAATGGGTTTTAACAATCATTTTGTTTCCGTCGAGAATAGGAGGGCTAGTGAAATAAGCGTTGTGAATAAAAGCGGGGCTATAGTTGTCAGGAGTCTGATAGTTGATTTTATTCTTTATCATACCCGAGGAATCTATTAGGGTAATCTGTGATATCAGTTGATTAAAAAGAAAAATGCTATCCAAAGAATGAACGTAGATTCCCATGATATCTAAAACTCCAGATGGACCTTCAAAATCAAATTTTAAATCTTTGATTTTTGCTTTTTTATTTAAATCATAAATTTGAATAGCATTTTCCATCCAATTCAAATTAAAAAGAAGTGAGTCTTCTGGGAAAAAAGAGAGTCCATCGCTGATATTCGCGGTACTATCATCAATTGGGATTTCTAGAAAGATTCCACTAGCCTTTAACTCTACGGGTGATTTTTTTTGATTTTTGGAACTGCATCCATAAGTTCCTAGTAGGATTAATGTAAAGAAAAGTAGATTGAAGATGTTTGCCTTTGGATTGATCATAAACCAGATTGGATTAAAAGTAAGGAAGGCTTTGGGTAATAAAATAGCTGTAAATCAACTATTTGAATTTATACTCGAATGCCATTATAGAATAGAGGAAAGGCTGTCCCATGAAATAGAGCAGCCTTTAGAAAGAATTTTAGTTATTGTTCACCAAGACATTTTCTGGTACAACTTCCTTCTCCCATCGGATCACAATTTACGCTAGGATAGGTAACGTCAAAATATGGTCCTACACATCCTGCATCTGCCTCCCCAGGATTCATAAAGAATGCCAAGCTTAGTCCAAATGCACTGGCAAAGAGTAATTTTTTTAGATTTTTCATAATAAAAATTATTGATTCTTAATAAAAACTTTCGGCCAAAAGTGACTAACCGAACGATTAGTTGACCTAATCTATCGTTATTATTATTATTACGCAAGTAATTAGTTGATAAAAATTGAAAAATTTCCTGCGAAACTTTAGAAAGTTTAAAATCAAGGGCGATAAATTATCCTATAACTTTTAAAACTTGAAATGAGAATCCTCTTTTCTAAGAAAATTGAAATTCATTTTGAGTTTTTTAATATCTAAACCTTGTAACAAAAAAGCCCATTCAAAATCAATTGAAAGGGCTTTTTGCTTAGTACTAACTGATTTAGATTATCCGATAGATACTCTTCTGAAAGCAGATACAGTCATTCCTTTGCTTACGCTATCAAGGTATTGAGCGATTGTTTTGCTATTGTCTTTCACGAAAGACTGGCTCAACAAAGTATTCTCTTTGTAGAACTTAGCCAATTTGCCCATAGCGATTTTCTCAAGCATTTCCTCAGGCTTGCCTTCAGCTCTTGCTTGCTCTTTTCCTACTTCGATCTCACGCTCTACCATTGAAGCATCTACGCCGTCTTTGTCAAGTGCAACTGGGTTCATAGCAGCAATTTGCATCGCTACGT
>CAWUWQ010000350.1:0-12069 GCA_963926065.1 uncultured Algoriphagus sp. | reverse complement strand
GATCAGGACAGCATAAACTATTGCGATGCAAATGGTATAGCTATGGTGATGACGGGAGTGAGACACTTTAAGCATTGATTTGAGCAACAACCTACGAGGCCTCTTTTTGGCCTCAAAGGTTTTGTTTTATTTAAGACCTTTGAGGTTCTGAAAACCTCAAAAGACATAATTATCAAGATCTTTGAGTCCCAAATATCCCGGAGCTCGAAGGTCTTTTTTTGAACCGAAAAGTGGGTTTTAAGAACTCATTATTAACCAAAAAAAACCACTGTTCTAGCTTATCGGTTCTTAACAGTCTTTTCCTTTCATTTCCCCATACGAATCCACTATTTTGCAGACCAAATCAAAACCGGATTTTAACCGCATTTGGCACTTAGTACTTCATTCATCCTATGAAACCGCATCAAATTAAGCTATACAATACCCTTTCCCGAGAGAAAGAAGTTTTTAAAGCCATTAATCCCCCATTCGTTGGGCTATATGTATGCGGACCAACTGTCTATGGAGACGCACATTTGGGACATGGTCGGCCAGCGATCACTTTTGATACCGTCAATAGATACCTGACTCATTTGGGTTTCAGAGTTCGCTATGTTCGTAACATTACAGATGTCGGTCACCTCACAGGAGATGCTGATGAGGGCGAAGATAAAATCGCAAAAAGAGCAAAACTCGAGCAACTTGAACCGATGGAAGTTGCCCAGCAATACACAGATTCTTACCATAGGGATATGGCTTTGCTCAATACTTGGAAACCTAACATTGAACCTCGAGCTACAGGTCATATTCCAGAGCAGATTGCATTGGTAGAATGTATCCTTAAAGAAGGCTTGGCCTATGAAGTAAATGGCTCTGTCTATTTCGATACGCTGAAATACAATGAAAAAACTCCATACGGAAGGCTTTCGGGGCGAGTAATCGATGAATTGATGAGTGGGAGTCGAGATTTAGATGGTCAGGGAGAAAAGAGAAATGCAGTCGACTTTGCACTTTGGAAAAATGCCTCCGCTGAACATTTGATGAAATGGGATTCTCCATGGGGAGTTGGATTTCCAGGATGGCACCTTGAGTGTACTGCGATGAGTTCGAAGTATCTCGGAACTCAATTTGATATTCACGGAGGAGGAATGGACTTAATGTTTCCGCATCATGAATGTGAGATCGCTCAAGGAAATGCCTGCAATCATAAAGATCCAGCCCGCTACTGGATGCATAACAATATGATCACCATCAACGGGCAGAAGATGGGCAAGTCATTGGGGAATTTCATCACCCTTCAAGAGCTATTCACTGGAAGCCACAAACTTCTGGAACAAGCTTATAGTCCGATGACGATCCGGTATTTCATCCTGACTGCCCACTATCGATCCACACTGGATTTCTCCAATGATGCACTTCAGGCTGCGCAAAAAGGCTATAAAAAATTAATCAACGGACTCAGAATTGCTAAAATTCTGCTCTTTGACGAGGCAGATGCGGTAGTGGATGAAGAGCAAGTAAAGCAAATCCAAGTGAGTATAGCCGCAGCTTATCGGGCTATGGAAGATGATTTCAATACCGCCCAAGCCATCGGCCACTTGTTTAATTTGTTGAAGAAAATAAATTCACTTTACACTGGACACTTAAGTGCTGGAGCCTTAGGCAAAGATGTTTTTGATCAATTGATCCAGACCTTTATCATCTTCGTGGAAGATATTTTGGGATTGATCGAAGAGAAGTCAGATTCTCAAGAAGGGATGATTGGACTACTTTTAAAATTTTATTCTGAGGCTAAAACAGCACGGAATTATGATAAAGTGGACGAAATCCGTGCGGGTCTAAAAGCATTGGGTTTTGTGGTCAAAGACATGAAAGACAAAATTGACTGGGCATATGAAGAGTAGTATTTGGATTCTTGGCGTTTTGCTTTTCGCGGCAGCTTGTAGCTCCCCAGAGAAAAAAGCAGAGTCGGTCATTGAACCGCTGGTAGCTAAGCCTTATCCGAAATTCGATCCAGATTCGGCTTATGCATTTATCCAAAAGCAAGTGGATTTTGGCCCTAGAGTTCCTGCAACAGAGGGACATGTTGCAACTAAAAACTGGTTGATCCAAAAATTGGAAGGCTATAATTTTGTGGTGCAATCACAGGATTTTGAAGCTAAAACCTATGATGGATTGAATTGGGATCTCAGCAATATTATTGCTTCCTATAATCCTCAAGCCACTAAGCGAATCCTTTTGGCAGCCCATTGGGACAGCCGAAGAATTGCTGATAAAGACACTGACCGATTGGACGAACCTATTGACGGCGCTAATGATGGAGCCTCCGGCGTTGGTGTTTTACTTGAAATCGCAAGATTAATTGGGTCACAGGAGTTGAAGCCAGACGTTGGCATTGACATCATACTTTTTGATGGTGAGGATGATGGCGAGCCTGAATTTGCGGAAAGCCGAGATAATTCGCAAATCTGGTGGTGTTTGGGATCACAGTATTGGTCTAAAAACAAGCATGTACCGAATTATTCGGCTTATTATGGGATTTTGGTAGATCTAGTTGGAGCCAAAGGAGCGCGTTTTTTTCGAGAAGGCTATTCTAGGCAGTATGCTTCAGGAATCTTGAAAAAGGTTTGGGATAATGCCGCTCAAATTGGGCAGGGAGATTTTTTCGTGAATCGAGATTCCCCAGAGATTTTGGACGATCACGTTTTCGTAAATGGCAACGCTAATATCCCGATGATTGATATCATTGAGTTCTCCCCAGATTACGGTTTTGGTCACTATCATCATACTCATGCAGATGACATGGAAATCATCGATCGGAGGACCTTGCAGGCGGTAGGTGAAACCGTTTTATTCACGATATATCAGGAATAATAGAATTTTCAATGTTTATTGCAATCTAAACAATAGATGACGATTGCAGTTTTTGAATTTTCAATAATTCGTTTGTTTTGTAATTAATTCAATCATGAAAAAAGGGCATCAGGTAACGATGAAGGAAATCGCTAAAAAGTTAGGCGTTTCTGTTTCTACCATCTCCAGAGCATTGAAGGATTCTCCTGAACTCCATATCGAAACCAAACGGAAGATCGTGGAGATGGCAAAGGAGATGAATTACCAGCCGAATCTGCTTGCACAAAGTCTTCGCATCAGCCGTACCAATACTCTCGGAGTTATTGTCCCAGAAATCACTTCTCATTTTTTCGCTTCCTGCATCAGTGGCATTCAGGATCATGCCATCAAGCGTGGCTATAATGTAATGATCTGTCAATCCAATGAATCGCTAGAACAGGAAAAAGCCAATATCAAAACGCTTGTATCATCTCAGGTGGATGCTTTATTAATTTCCCTAAGTCGCGAAACCAATCATTATGAGCACCTTGATGACTTGTACAGACGAGAGATTCCATTCGTGCTTTTCGACAGAGTCCACGAAGGAATTCCAGTTTCGAAAATCACCTTTAATGATGTGGGAGGAGCTTATCAAGTAACTAAGCACCTCATCGAAACTGGCTGTAAAAATATCATGTACGTCTCTGGACCTGAGGATCTATACATTAGTAAAAAACGAAAAGAAGGCTACCTGAAAGCACTGAAAGAATTTGGCTTAAAGGAAAAGCCAGAACTGATAAAAATCACAGACTTAACTACAGCGGACAATCTAAAAGTGGCGCAAGAAATTATCGATATGACCCCGCGTCCAGACGGAGTTTTTTGCATGATTGATCCCTTGGCTGTTGATGTACTTACTCACTGGAAAAGTCTTGGAATCCATATCCCTGAAGATATTGCTTTGGCAGGTTTCACCAATAACCCTACTTCAGCAGTAGTCGAACCTCCACTTACCACGGTTTCTCAACCAGGCTACGAAATGGGAAAATTAGCAGTAAGTCATCTGTTGGATCAGCTGGATGGAGTGGTCTCCGATGACCCCATATCCATTGTTTTAGAAACCACCCTGGTAGCTAGAAAATCTACTAAGTCAATCAATTAATGCAGGACAGGATTAGGAGTACATTTCAAGACTTATTTCAAAGTCAGCCGGTAATTGCATTTGCTCCAGGTAGAATCAATCTCATAGGTGAGCATACCGATTACCAAGAAGGATTTGTCTTTCCTGCGGCTGTTGACCAAGGAATCTATGTAGCTATTAGCAAAAACCAAGTAAACTATTGTAGATTATATTCTCTGGATTTTGAGGAAGAATTCACTTTTTCTCCAGATTCCATTTCCCCAAAAAAAGGGCATTGGGCAAACTATGTAATGGGAATGCTCAGCCAATTAAAGCAGGCCGGATTTATTCCTCAAAGCTTTGACATGGTCATCGGTGGTACTATGCCGGTGGGCGCAGGACTTTCTTCTTCAGCGGCTCTCTCGATTGCAATTGGAACAGCTATTACTTCGATTTTCGACTATCAAGTTTCCAAAAAATCATTGGTTCTATATGCTCAGAAATCAGAGCATCTATACGCAGGAGTCAATTGCGGAATCATGGATCCTTATGCCTCCACTTTTGGAAAAAAGGCTCATGCTCTCCTACTTGACTGCAGAAGCAATTCACATAAGGAGATCCCAATCGACTTCGGCGATTTTCAATTGGTTTTGGTCAATAGCAAAGTCAGACACAGTTTGGCGGACTCAGCTTATAACAAGCGTAGGGAAGCTTGTGAGGAAAGTGTTTTACTACTCAAAAGTGAATTTCCTGATGTCAAGACGCTTCGGGATATTGCTCATTCTGATTTGGGAAAAGTGGAGAAAATTCTCCGTTCAGCACTTTTTCCAACAGCAAAACATGTAATCACAGAAAATCATCGAGTCATCGAAGCTTCCTGTTTGCTTCACCATGGAGATCTTGTCTCTTTTGGGAAATTAATGAACGCTTCACATGCAAGTCTTAGTAATGATTTTCAGGTCAGTTGTGCAGAATTAGATTTTTTAGCTGACAAAGCTCAAAAGATGGAGTTTGTTCTTGGGTCACGAATGATGGGTGGAGGATTCGGAGGCTGCACTTTGAACTTAGTGAAAAGTGATTTCTTGGAAGAGTTCAAAAAACAAATAAAGTTAAGCTACCAACTCGCATTTGAGCTTGAGCCAGAGTTCATTGAAGTAGCTCTCTCGGATGGAGCCATGATCGTAGCAAACTAAGCACATTCACAGGAATAATTCCTTCTAATGTGTCAAAGAGAAATAATTGACCGATCAACCTTAAAATCTACCTGTAATTCAGATTATTGCTAGAGAAAACCTATTTATTTCCTACTTTCCCCGAAATATTAAACCTATGAATTTCCAAAAAAACCTAAGAAACATCACCCTGTTTCTTTTGATTTCAATTATGGGACTTTGGAGTTGTCAAAACAAACGATCCGGAGACTCTAAAGTATTGATTTTCAGTAAGACAGCAGGATATCATCACGCATCCATTCCTGCAGGCATTGCTGCCATCCAGAAATTGGGGGCGGAAAACGGTTTTGCAGTGGATACAACCACCAATTCAGAACTATTTACAGACGAGAATCTCAAGCAATATTCGACTGTGATTTTTCTAAGCACTACCGCAGATGTTCTTAATCATTATCAGGAAGCTGAATTTGAGCGGTACATCCAATCAGGTGGCGGATTTGTTGGCATTCATGCTGCCGCTGATACTGAATACGAGTGGGGATGGTACAATCGCCTAGTAGGTGGATATTTCGCAGATCATCCAGGCATTAACGATCCTAATCCAAATGTTCAATCAGGTCAAATCACTGTGGTTGATGCTTCGAATGCTTCCACCTCATTTCTTCCCAACCCATGGGAAAGAACAGACGAGTGGTATAGCTATAAGAAAATGAATCCCGATGTTAAGGTTTTGTTGACCCTGGACGAAAACTCCTATAAAGGTGGAATGGACATGGGCGAGCATCCCATTGCTTGGTATCATGACTACGACGGAGGTCGTGCTTTTTATACTGGAAGTGGACATACAAATGAGTCCTTCACTGAGGAATTATTCTTGAAGCATTTGCTTGCAGGAATTCAATATGCAATTGGTGACAATTTAGAATTAGACTTTTCAAAAGCTAAAACTCAATCTGTACCGGATGAGAATCGATTTACCAAAACCACATTTGCAGTAGGCGAATTTACTGAGCCTACTGAAATGACTATTCTTCCAAATTTGGATATTCTAGTCGCACAACGAAGAGGAGAGATTTTACTTTTTGATGGAGAGACAGAAGAGCTTAAAGAAGTAGCAAAACTGGATGTGTATTGGAAGACTCAAGTCAAAGGAGTAAATGCGGAAGAAGGTTTGATGGGAATCCAGAAAGATCCAAACTTCGCGGAAAATGGTTTTGTATTCGTTTATTATGCTCCTACAGGCGATGAATCGGTAAACAGACTTTCTCGCTTTACTTTTAAAAATGACACTTGGGATATGAATTCTGAGGTTGTCATTATGGATGTCGCTTCGCAAAGAGATATTTGCTGCCATACTGGTGGATCCATTGCTTTTGATAAGGACGGAAATCTATTCCTTTCAACTGGTGACAACTCGACTCCTTTCAATCAAAGTGATTCAGAATACATCCTTAATGGCTATGCTCCGCTGGATCAAAGACAGGGAAGAGAGCAATGGGATGCCAGACGTTCTTCTGGAAACTCAAACGATTTGAGAGGTAAAGTCCTTCGAATCAAGGTAAATCCCGATGGAACCTATGATATCCCAGAAGGCAACTTATATCCAAAAGGAACCGAAGGAACTCGACCTGAGATCTTTGTACAAGGAAACAGGAACCCATACAGAATCTCAGTAGATCAGAAAAAGGGTTGGGTTTATTGGGGCGAAGTAGGTCCTGATGCAAGACTTGATAGCTTGGATACGCGTGGTCCAAGAGGCTACGATGAAGTGAATCAGGCTAGACAGGCTGGCAACTTCGGTTGGCCGTATTTCGTCGGAAATAACTATCCATATCATGAATTTGATTTTGCAAGTGGAACTCCAGGCATTCCTTTTGACCCAGCAAAACCGGTAAATAATTCACCAAGTAACACAGGAATAAAAGAACTCCCTGCAGCACAACCTGCATTTATCTGGTATCCGTATGCTGATTCGCCAGACTTTCCAGCTATCGGCTCCGGTGGAAGGAATGCCATGGCAGGTCCCATATATTACCCTGATCTATATACTGCAGACACCAAATTCCCAGATTACTACAATGGAAAACTCTTTATCTATGATTGGATTAGAGGTTGGATCAAAGCAGTAACCATGACTGAATCAGGTGACTTTGATAAGATGGAGCCATTTATGGAAGGCACCAAGTTCAATGCGATGATCGATATGGAAATGGGACCAGATGGTAAAATGTACATTTTGGAATATGGAAATGGCTGGTTCTCCAAGAATCCGGATTCAGGACTTTCGAGAATTGACTTCAATGGAGGAAATCGTGCTCCTGTAGTAGCTGAAATCAGCGCAGATAAAACTTCTGGAAAAACTCCATTGACGGTAAACTTCAATGCCACTGCTACGGATCCTGAAAAAGATGCCTTGTCCTATACTTGGGACTTAGGAAATGGAAAAACAGAAACCACTACAGAACCATCATTGAGCTATACTTTCAATGAAATCGGGGAATATGAAGTCAAAGTAACTGCAAATGATCCTTCTGGATTAACTGGAACAAGTACCGTTGCTAGCGTCTACGCTGGAAACATTGCTCCAGTAGTAGCCATTGAGATCAAAGGAAATAAGTCTTTCTACTTTCCCGGAAAGCAAGTTGCATATTCAGTTTCCGTTTCTGATGAAGATCATCCGAATGCGACAAATGATTTAAGTACACTTTATGTTTCTGCAGATTATAGAGAAGGTGTCGATATGGCTGAGGCTGATATGGGTCACAAAATCATGAGCGATGCTATGGTTGGAAAGTCGTTGGTTTCTTCATTGACTTGTAAAACTTGTCATAAAGAAGCTGAAACATCCATCGGCCCAGCTTACACTGATGTTGCTAAAAAATATTCAGATAAGGATATTCCTTACCTAAGAACCAAAATCATGAATGGTGGTGGTGGAGTATGGGGAGAAACCGTAATGCCAGCTAATCCAAATTTGAAAGTTTCAGAAATGAATGCGCTAATCAGTTATATTCTATCATTGGATGGAGCAGTAGCTAAACCAAGTCTGCCAGCATCTGGTATGATTAATCCTACTCAAGGCAAAGCTGCTTCTGTTGCAGGAACAATGGTATTAACAGCATCCTACACCGATCAGGGTGGAGAAGGCATCAAGCCGTTATCTGGATCAAACTCAGTTTACCTGATGAACAATTCGATTGATTTAGCAAATGCAGTCAACTTGAAGGATTATACAGCAATGAGCTTTGGAGGAATGAATTTATTAATGGTTCCAAAAACAGAAGCACATTTCGCCATTAATAATGTAGACTTAACAGATATTGGATCGGTGATGTTAATTTCAGCTTCCAGAGAGCCAATGACTGAAGATATGATCTTCGAACTACACTTGGATAGTCCGACAGGCAGCAAAGTCGGTGAAGGAATCTTTACTCAAGGACAAGTTGCTCCAGATGAGCGGGGAATGTATTACAAGCCATTTATGGTGCCAGTAACTGGCACAGCTGATGGTAAAATGCATACAATCTATGTGACAAGCAAAACCAAAAACGGTGGGAACCCTGGAACCTTTATCTTGGCAGGAATGACCTTTATGCCTAAGTAATCCATTGATCAATAATAAAACAAAAGCCAATTCCAGAGATGGGGTTGGCTTTTTTTATGGTGGCCTTTTGTAACAGGAAAGAATGCTAGAGACTGAGAAAGCAGTTTTTTACCACATGGTCACCTAAGAAAACATCGAAGAGGTGAAGTTTGGGCTTTTTTTCGCCGGTATATCGCAAAGTACTCTATTCTCCATACCCTGGACTGGTCTTATTCTTTCTGCCTTGCTGCTCATCCAGTCTTTATAGTCCTTCCATCTAGGGGTTACTCAAGCCAACAAAAAATACGTCTACTGTATAACTATGTGGTTAAAAAAAAATTGAGTCCCGATAGCTATCAGGACTCAAGGGTTAGCGATAAAAGCTTACTATTATTTCAAAGGAGAAAAAGGTAAGGTTTTAAACATTATGGCATCAACTTTCTCAACGATTTTCCCAGATGCTTCAGAGGCATCACGAGCTTTAAGCCATTCTGGATCTTTTACAAAAGCCGCAAAACCAGCATCAAAACTTGCCTGATCTTTTGCCCCAAGTAAATAGAGTAACTTTGGCTGAGAACCATCCTTAGGGGCAGTCATCCAATAAGGGTAGTTTTTAAGACCTTGTTTCTCAAAAAGGGCTTGGGTATGATCTCGGAATCGAGCTTGGATATCTGGAACTTTTCCCTCAAGTAAGGTATAAGTCCGCATCTGTATTACTCCGCTTGGCATTGGTCTAGGATTGTCATTCAGATGAGGTGCAAGCACCATAAAGGTTTGATCCACACTTTTGACCAATGGCCCATTGACATGAGATTCTTCGTAAGCTTTTTTCCAGTCAGGATCATTCATAAAGCTCTGCCACATTTTATCTCTGGAAGCCTCATCTGGATAGCCGAGAATATACGTCATAGAATTATCTGTATTGTCTACTGGTAAGAAGTAGGCAATATTTTCCATTCCAGCTTTTTCAAATAGCTTCATGGTGTGATTTTGAAAGCGATTGAGTAGGTCTTGAAGTTTCCCATCATTGGCGTAATACTTCCGGACTTCGAAGTAGGTTGATTTCATATCTGAGTTTTGCTGTGCAAAAGCTGTGAAAGACAGGAGAAATACTGTCAGACAGAGTAATAGGTTTTTCATGGTTTTTTAGGGGTTGAATTCGAAAGGATTAAGTTAATTCTAATTTTTTAAAAGCATTCTAAAATGGCTTAGACATTGCATTAGGATTTTTTAAGCTTTCCAAGCCTTCCAAAGAGCAGGACTTAATACTATTGCAATTATGAGGAGTCCAAAGGTTTCTCGATTTTCTTCCATTTGTTGCGTTTTCATGGTGAGGTCTTTTTGCACCCACTCCTGTGAGATCCAATCTCCTACCCCTCCAGGAAAGAAGTAAATGGCTCCTAAAACACAAAGTACTACGACCAAGGTTAAAGGGATTTTTGGAAATATCCCACGCACGCCCAATAGACAAAAAATGATAGCTACCCCATAGATACTAACCCAAACTTCAGGATCAGGATCATTGAACTGCCAATAGGCAAACAAGAAAAATAACAATGCCCAGATTCCAAAGAAGATTTTATTGAATTTCATAAAATAAATGATTTATCAAACTAAGACGAAACCAACATAAAAAATTTGATTCAAAGTAGCTACATTTCTTACACCACGTGCACTTATTTAGATTTGATTAAATGGTATGTTATACAAAGACTTTGGAATATATACTTAGGTTGAATTTATCGCTGGAATCTTTGAAAGATTAAAGAGTAGAAGACAAATTTTAATCCGATAGTTTCATCCCATAATTTGCTTCCCATGGCAATAATTTGCACCGCCAACACACAATCTGATCTAGAAGGAATCCTACTTCTGCAAAGAGAAAATCTGGCACAAAACGTGACAGAAGAAGAAAAATTGGATCAGGGGTTCGTGATGGTTTCGCATAAGTTATCAGATCTACAAGATTTTTCTAAGTATGCCCCTCAATTGATCTTAAAGGAGGGGGGAAAGGTTGTAGGCTATCTTTTGGCGATGAGCAAGTCTCTTCGAGAGACCGTCCCGATGCTGAAACCCATGTTTGAGCAGATCGATCAAATCACACACTCCGGAAAAGAAATTCGAGATTCTAATTACCTAATCGTTGGGCAAGTTTGTATAGGAAAGGAATTTCGTGGATTGGGTTTAATTGATGAGATGTTCGCTGAATACCAAAAGATTTTTGAGGAAGAATATGAATTCGCAATCACAGAAATAGTGACTACCAACAGCCGCTCAATTAGAGCACACCTCCGTGTAGGTTTTGAAATTATTCATAAGTTCAAAGATGAATTTCAAGAATGGAATATTGTGCTTTGGGATTGGAAAACAAAAAAAGCTATTGCAGAAAATTCCCGCCCACAATCCGAGCATTGAAATAAGTGATTAATAAACCCGCTCATTCATCTCTCATATCCCTTGATCTAGGGCTTTCCAGAATGAATTGGAATATGACAGTTTGAAATGCTTAAGCACCAAAAACAGGTGAACATTATATCCCAGAATTATTTATTTTTAATTCGTGCCAAATCGCAACTTATTGGCACCTCACGAAAGAATAGCTGTAAAATAAACCGTTTAGCTCCCCACTCTCTTGGGCTATAGCCTTCAAAAGTTAATCCATTAATCAGAATAATAAAGAACTATTACCTCTACAGCTTGTTATAAATATGGACTATTAACACTAATAGTCATTCTAAGAGAATTATATACTTAAATTAATATCATGGAAAATTTAAATTCAATTGGTTTAGATACAACTAAATCCGCAGAACTAGCGGGTAAACTAGATGAGCTTCTTGCTAATTATTCTATCTTTTATCAAAATACAAGAGGATATCACTGGAACATTCAAGGAGAAAAATTCTTCGAACTTCATGTAAAGTTTGAAGAGCTCTATAATGAATTGCTTATTAAAATTGACGAAGTAGCCGAGCGGATTTTAACGCTGGGTCACTCTCCGAATCATAAATACTCATACTACAAAACTATTTCCAGCATACAGGAAAGCAATGAGGTATCCGACGGGCAGCAGGCGGTATCAAATATTTTAAGCTCATTCAAGACCATCATTACCTTACAGCGTACACTTCTCGAATTATCAGCTGATGCTGGGGACGAAGGAACCAACGCACTCATGAGTGATTATGTCAGAGCTCAAGAAAAATCAGTTTGGATGTATTCTGCTTATTTGAAAAATTAATTTCCCCTCATTCTAAGGAATTGTAGGGATCTGTTTGAAAGAACACCTTCAATCAAGTTGAATAAGAAAAGGCCGTCTCACAAATGATGTGCCCCCAAAAAGTTAGACACTTATTGGGGGCATTTTCATGCGTAAAAACAAA
>CAWUWQ010000349.1:0-3667 GCA_963926065.1 uncultured Algoriphagus sp. | reverse complement strand
CGCTGAATACCAAAAGATTTTCGAGGAAGAATATGATTTCGCAATCACAGAAATAGTGACGACCAACAGCCGCTCAATTCGAGCACACCTCCGTGTAGGTTTTGAAATCATCCATAAATTCAAAGATGAATTTCAAGAATGGAATATTGTGCTTTGGGATTGGAAAACAAAAAAAGCTTTTGCTGAAAATCTCCACCCACATTTAGAGCATTGAAATAAGTGGGTAATAAACCCGCTCGTTCATCTCATAACCCTTGATCTAGGACTTTTCAGAATGAATTGGAACATGACAGCTTGGAACGCTTAAGCACAAAAAACAGGTGAATATTATATCCTAGAATTATTTATTTTTAATTAGTACCAAGTCGCAACTTATTGGCCACTCGAGAAAGGAATAGCCGTAAAATAAACTGCTTAGCTCCCCACTCTTTTGGGCTAGAGCCTTCAAAAGCTAATCCAATAATCAGAATAATAAAGAACTATTACCTCTAAAGCTTGTTATAAATATGGACTATTAATACTAATAGTCATTCTAAGAGAATTATATACTTAAATTAATATCATGGAAAATTTAAATTCAATTGGTTTAGATACAACTAAGTCCGCAGAACTAGCGAGTAAACTAGATGAGCTTCTTGCTAATTATTCTATTTTTTATCAAAACACAAGAGGATATCACTGGAATATCCAAGGAGAAAAATTCTTCGAACTTCATGTGAAGTTTGAAGAGCTCTACAATGAATTGCTAATTAAAATTGACGAAGTAGCTGAGCGGATTTTAACGCTGGGTCATTCTCCAAATCATAAATACTCTTACTATAAAACCATTTCCAGCATACAGGAAAGCAATGAGGTATCCGACGGGCAGCAGGCTGTATCAAATATTTTAAGCTCATTCAAGACCATCATTACCTTACAGCGCACACTTCTTGAATTGTCAGCTGATGCTGGGGACGAAGGAACCAATGCACTCATGAGCGATTATGTCAGAGCTCAAGAAAAATCAGTTTGGATGTATTCTGCTTATTTGAAAAAATAATTTCCCCTCATTCTAAGGGATTGTAGGAATCCGTTTGAAAGAGCACCTACAATCAAGTTGAATAAGAAAAGGGTGTCTCACAAAGTGGGGCGGCCTCTTTTTTATTCCGGAAGGAGCCTGTACTAATTTTCATACAGTCAAATCTCCGACTCTTGAATTTACTTTTGAATAAGGCTCATTTCTTCGCCTTTCTAATAGGAAAGTTTGCCCCCCCCTTATATTCTTGATCAAATCCCAGCCCTTTTCAGGACTGATGGCTGAGCCAATCATCATAATTATTATCTACTCATTGGTCATGCCCTGATCCAATAGCTTTTCCAATTTGAAGATGGTGATGTAAATTATTTATTCCTTGGACAATCGGTCAATTCTTCGACAAAAAGGAATCCTTCAGTTAACTCAAAGCCTTTCATTCATTTTCGGACTGATGAACTTTACCATTAATTGATAGCAATCGGATTTTTAACTGATTTATTGGTTTAAAATTTCAGCAAAAATTTACCTTAATTAAAAAATGAATGGGTGACTTTGGTTTTGAAGAAGTCAGAAACCTTAAAAAAATTAAGAGAGAATTTATTCCAATTATCGATTCTCAGCCCCTAAAAACAAAAACGGGAAACAATTCTTGCGAATGCTTCCCGTCTCACAAATTGTAAACCATAGTCTTCAATCTGCGCCAAGCTACTGTTAGAGGCTATTCTCAGTTGCCCGAGTCTATGTTCGTCTTATTCAAGCCGCGCCTAAACGCTTGTCCCATTAGAGTTCTCCTGTAGCGCATTTCTGCAGTTGCCTGTTTCAGCCATTTCCTGAAGGATTTGACCATTCATGCCAAGAGTCTCGATATCCAGTAATGAACATCATTCATGGGCCGATCTGTTATTGCACTTCTGCGGTCAACCGTTGCAAACTACTGGAGTTAACCAGCCGTTCCTTTGTGCACGATCGCTTCCACTCCGAAGAGATTCAGCCAGCTGATTAATCGTATACCCACTTCTGGAGTTTCCCCTCTCAAAAAACGATTGCTCGTCTTTCCTTTGTGTACGAAAATCTGAATCCATCCGAAGACTTTTTCAAACTCAACCAAATCGTTTTTGCACTTCTGCGATGTCTCGTCCCAGAAATCTACCCGAAGATAAATCCCCCTTTGTGCCTGATCTCAAACTTTCAAATTAGAACCCGGAATCGTATTTCCGACCTTTTATCTCTTACTTGATGTAATAAAGTTGCCATAATTAATTACTGATTCCAAAAAAAAAACTAAAAAATTACCCACAATTTTTCCCCAAATAATCAGCCGTAAAATCACAACTTATCCACCTTTTTATAAATTTTATCCACATAAATAAGTATTTTATACCCTATAAAATACTTATTTCAGATTTTTACCTAAGTCCAATTTCTATTCATCTCTAATTCTCGTATTTTGAGTTCGAGATTCTATTCCCAAACTAAAATCCAATACCCTATGACTGATCGTCGCACCTTTATCAAATCTACAGGACTCCTCGCCAGTAGCCTTTGGCTAGCACCTTCTTTACTTAAGGCAAAGCAAGGCATAGCTCCAAGTGACCGCGTCCGAGTAGCGCTCATAGGGTGCAATAATATGGGATTTGGAATTCTTCGCCATCACCTCGCTTTACCCGAAGTGGATTGTATCGCACTGTGTGATGTGGATCAAAACGTACTCGATCGAAGAATCGCAGAAGTGGAAACTGCAACTGGGAAAAAACCGGATCGTTACACCGACTTTAGAATCCTACTGGAGCGTCAGGACTTGGATGCAGTTATCATCGGAACTCCCGACCATTGGCATTGCCTGATCGCAGTGACCGCTTGTCAGGCTGGGAAAGATGTCTATGTGGAAAAACCTATGGCCAACACGATCGGTGAATGTGATTTGATGGTCAATGCAAAAAATCAGTACAATCGGATCATGCAAGTGGGTCAACAGCAACGGTCGGGACAAGCTTTTATCGAGGCCAAAGATTTGGTAAAAAGCGGCTATATCGGTAAAATCAGGAAGGTGAATATCTGGTCAAACTTTAATTATGGACTTGGCAACTTGACCAAGCCTGCGACCCCGGTACCCGAAGGCGTGGATTATGATTTTTGGCTGGGCCCTGCCACTTCCAGAACGCTCAACCCAAATCGCTTTCACGGTAGCTGGCGACATTTCTGGGATTATGGCGGGGGATTAATGTCTGACTGGGGAGTACATTTATTGGACATGGCGATCTGGGTAGAAGAAAATCCGGCAGTCCCTTCCAGAGTGCTGACCTACGCTGCTAATGTCAACAAAGAGAATCGGGATCGAGACACCTTCGACACCATGAATGTCCTGTATCCGAAACAAGACTTCTTGATTAATTATGACATGAACGGCGGACTACAAACTGGCCCGTATGGCAAACCTTACGGAATTGGATATGTGGGCGAAAAAGGCACACTGGTAGTCAACCGTGATGGGTATGAAATCTATCCGGAATGGGATCCGGAAGCTAAAGTCCCGAAAATAGAAGCTAAGAAACTGGAAGGGATGACTGAAAGTCATAATCTCCATGTGGCCAATTTTGTAGCATGCATCAAAACCCGAAATCAACCCACTTGTCCACCAGAGGCTGGAAGAAT
>CAWUWQ010000348.1:0-3057 GCA_963926065.1 uncultured Algoriphagus sp. | reverse complement strand
TCAAGAACACGGTCTCATCAAAGCTTCTGATGAATTGCTAGCGAGCGTCAAAGTCGGAGATTTGCTAGGAATCCTTCCTGTTCATTCTTGCATGACAGCCGACTGTATGGGCGAATACATGACATTGGATGGGAATATGGTGGATCACGCAGAGGGAAGTTAAGCAACTCTCATTTAGTTATTTTATAGTCTAATAAACACTATTCCGATGAAAATTCGATTATTTCTAAACTTAACTCTGTTTTCGTTTTACCTTTTTTCATGCTCATCTCCTAAGTCTTACGATGTATTAATCCGAAATGCTCGAATCATCGACGGCTCGGGTAATGCCTCGTATTTGGGAGATATTGGTGTCCAGGCAGACACCATTGCTTCAATCGGAGATCTAAGCAAGTCTATTGGGAAAGAAGATATCGATGCAAAAGGAATGGTCTTGTCGCCCGGATTTATCAATATGCTGAGTTGGGCTGTAGAATCCCTAATCGAGGATGGAAAGTCTGAAGGCGATATTCGACAAGGAGTTACCTTGGAAGTTTTTGGTGAAGGTGAATCGTATGGACCACTTACCGAAACGAGTAAACAAGCATTAATCGCTGCTCAAGGAGATATTAAGTATGAAATTACTTGGGAAAGCCTAGCTGAATACCTTGATTTCTTGGAAAAGAAAGGTATTTCCACCAATGTGGCTTCCTTCCTTGGTGCCACTACTTTACGAATTAATACCGTTGGTTTCGAGGATAGAGCAGCCACAACTGCTGAATTGGAAGCGATGAAATTGATGGTAGAAAAAGGGATGAAAGAAGGAGCTTTAGGTATAAGTTCATCACTGATCTATGCTCCAGCCTTTTATTCGAGCACGGAAGAGTTGATCGAACTTTGCAAAGTGGCTGCAAAATATGATGGCATGTATATTTCTCACATGCGAAGTGAAGGTGATCGTCTATTGGAAAGTTTGGACGAGCTGATCCGAATCGCAGCTGAAGCGGATATCCGGGCCGAAGTTTACCACTTGAAAATGAGTGGTCAGAAGAATTGGTCAAAGTATGATCAGGTGGTCCAAAAGATAGATTCCGCAAGAACAGCAGGGCTACAGATCACCACGGATATGTATAATTACGTGGCGGGAGCTACAGGTCTGGATGCTGCTATGCCTCCATGGGTGCAAGAAGGGGGTTTTGAAGCCTGGAGCAAAAGACTTCAAGACCCCGCTATCCGAAAACGAGTGGCGGCTGAGATGAAAGATCCCAATGTGGCTTGGGAAAGCTTAATGCAAGCTGCTGGAACACCTGAAAACATACTTTTGGTAGGATTTGCAAACGATAGCTTAAAATATTTGACTGGAAAAACACTCTCTGAGGTGGCTGGTTTACGCAATAAAAGTCCGGAAGAAACAGCCATGGATCTGGTAGTTCAGGATGGTAGCCGTGTTGGTACTGTTTACTTTTTGATGACTGAAGAAAATGTAATGAAGCAAATTGCCCTTCCCTACATGAGCTTTGGCTCAGATGGTGCGTCAATGGCTACTTCTGGTGTTTTCTTGAAAAGTAGCACCCACCCAAGATCCTATGGCAATTTTTCTAGGCTCTTAGCAAAATATGTCCGAGAGGAAAAAGTGATTTCATTGGAAGAAGCCATCTACAAGCTTTCAGGACTGCCTGCCAGTAATTTGAAAATCCAAAAAAGAGGCTTACTTAAGACTGGCTATTTTGCCGACTTGGTCATCTTTGATCCGGAGAAAGTTCAGGATCATGCGACTTTCGAAAAGCCCCACGCCTACTCCACTGGAATTTCACACGTATTTGTGAATGGAACTCAAGTCCTGAAAGACGGCGAACACACTGGTGCTTTTCCCGGAAGAGCAGTCAAAGGCCCAGGATACACTGGAAATTAAATTTCAATTTCAACCTATTAATTAAATTATGATTATAGACGTACATACCCATATTAATAATTACCACGAAGAACGCGTTGTCTCACTTGAATCTTGTTTGGATAAGCTTTGCAAAACAATGGAAGAGAATAAAGTGGACTACTCCTTAGTATTAACTTCCTATAAAGTAAATGAACATCGGCCTAGCACGACTCAAGTCGTAGAAGCCATTCGAGATCGAAATAATCTCGGCGTTGTAGCAGGGATTTCTTACCTCCATTACAACCATCGAGATCTTCGAGAAATAGCAGAATATCTTGAAGCAGGATTGATTAAAGGATTGAAGCTTTACCCAGGGTATGAGCCATTTTATCCCAACGACACACGAATGAAAGTCGTCTACGATATGGCAATTGAATACGATGTCCCTGTAATGTTTCACTCTGGCGATACTTATTCCCCTACTGGTCGAGTGAAGTATTCTCATCCCATTCACCACGACGATTTGGCTGTGGATTTTCCAGAATTAAAGATCGTGATCTGCCATGTAGGTAATCCTTGGATCAAAGACTGCATGGAAGTCACTTATAAAAACAAGAATGTATATGCAGACTTCTCGGGGCTCGTATTAGGAAATTTCTCAGAGAAGTTTGAGAAATTTATGAAAACTGAATTGGAACAAATGATCACCTATGCAGGAAACCCTAAATACCTGCTTTATGGTACAGATTGGCCTATTTCTTCCATGAGCTCCTATTTGAACTTTATGAAGAACCTAGATCTTCCTGACGATAAAAAGGAAATGATCTTATGGAAAAATGCAGCAGAACTATTCAAAATCGATGTATCAAAACTTCAATCTAATTCTTAATCTTTCAATTTAATCTGAAAGGTTTTCACAAAGCCCAAACCGTCCTTAGTAATTCCTTCAATAACTAGGTTTACGGTTTGGACTTCATTTGATACCAAAGTCTTGATCAAATAAACGCCGTTTTCAGCAGTGACATCCCCCTTTGGATCCCAATAAATTGTAGGCCTTACTTGAACTGGAGCATCATCTGCGATCGTATTTTCAAATGCTGAAACTGGTGAATAGCCTCTTATCTTGAAGAGTTGAAAACCAGTCGAATCAAAGTTAGTCTCGACTGTTGGCCCAAATCGTTCTCCCCGTTTGGTTTCAAACATGA
>CAWUWQ010000347.1:0-4405 GCA_963926065.1 uncultured Algoriphagus sp. | reverse complement strand
AATTATAATTGTTACAGTAGAAAATAATAATATTCTGAAATCCGAAAAAGGTGCTAATAGAAAATCAAAAATATCTGCATAATCAAAAATATTAATTCCAAATTCAGAATACTTTTGAAAAGTAAAAAGCATTCCAATTCCAACTATTATAATATAAGAAATAGTAACGACCGTTTGTATTTCTTTTAAAATAAGCTCGTAAGTGTCTTTTATTAATCCTTCCTTCATTGGTTTGTTATATTGCTGCTAACTACTTGGTATACGCTATTGCTTCTTTTTGGTGCCAAGAGTTTAGGGGTCCTCTAATAGTGACAGTTGTTCCGGAGATTATTGCCTCAATCTCATTTACTGACGAACTTCTTACAATGGCATTTTTGACAGCTGCTTGGCCCATTGTAATCTGAGAATCTGATTTTAATGTTAGAGGTGGCCCTTTTAGTACCTAAGGTAATTCAGGATAATTTTAGTAGCTACGCTTTGATAGGTCCAAGGAAGTTTCTCCTCTAAAGTTACCCGGCCAATAGCTACTTTTACAGTTATCTTATCTTCAGGAATTATCCAGTTAGATTTCAAACCAATCAAAATTTCCCCAGTAATTTCAGCATAAGTTCTCCTCCAAGATTTTGGAGATTTCACTTCAATTTTTTCTACCAAAACTTTAGAGTCAATTACTCTTTTAGCTACTTTTTCGGCTTCCAGTTTCTTGGAATAGCTATCAAAAATTCCCGTAATAGAAACCAAACCATCCCATATGTTCTATGAAAAGCTTCATTTGCTGGATGAATATCTTTAATATACTAAATATTCTTGACTTTGGCTTGAGTTTAGTTGGATTAGAGCTACCAGTTTGATGTGATTTGGGATTTCAGAAAATATTACCATATGGATGAGCCGAACTTGAGCTACATCCAAAAAATGGATAAATCACAAAATTCCCAAGGATTTAAGGATCGAATCGGATCATGTGTTTTAATCTTAGATCCTATCAGAAATTAATTTGATTAATTCGCTTTGTCAAATTCCTTAATCAAATGGTAGCTGAATCCGAGGATTTCCTGGTAGTTCTCTTTGCTGATTTTTTCGTCAATACCATGGAATCGGGTCATCGATTCGGAGTTGATGCGCATCGGATAGAATCGGTACACTTCCTCGGAGATCTCATAGAAGTAGCGTGAATCGGTCGCCGCTCCGAGCAAGCCGGGTACGACTATGGTTCCGGGGAATAGTCCTCGGACGGTTTTTTCCAGAATTTTATAGGATTCGGAATCTACGGTAGATACCTGAGGGGGATTGGTCAGGAAGCCTACAGGCTCCACCCGAACCTTATTGGAAACAGTACTTTCGATATGCGCCTGTACCGATTCGATGGTCTCGCCGGGAAGGATTCGGAAATTTATCGTCGCCTCAGCGACCGTAGGAATGACATTGTTTTTGATTCCACCATCGATAATCGTCGGGGCGGTAGTGGTATGCGCATTTAAGCCTTCCAAGAGTTGCTTCTTGAAGAGCCAAGGATTTGCAAAAGCCAGTTTGGTGAAAAAAGGAAGTTCAGGTCCCATGTAGGCTAGCTGAGAGTCTATCGGCGGGACAAGTTTATAGGGTAGCTGGTTGTTTTCCAGGTCTACGATGGCTTGGGCTAGAATCCCGATCGTATTTTCCCGTGGAGGAGCGGAACTATGTCCGCCATTGGTCTCCACGATCAGTCGAAAGGAAGCGAAGCCCTTTTCTCCCAAATTGATCATCGCGACCGGAGCTGTAACACCCGGAACCATATTTTCGGCAATATATCCCCCTTCATCCATGGTCATAGCTGCCTGCACCCCTTGGGACTTCAGGTGTTCTACGATTTTAGCAGCACCTTTTCCACCGCCGACTTCCTCGTCATGACCGGAGGCTATGTAGATGGTGCGGGTAGGCACATAGTTTTCGGAGAGGAGCTTTTCCACCGCTTCCAATACGGCGATCAAAGTGCCCTTGTCATCCATGGTTCCGCGGCCGATAATATGCGTGTCTGTGATTTTCCCTTCAAAAGGTGCTGCTTCCCAGGCTCCCAAAGTAGGTTGGTCCACGGGTACCACATCCTGATGGGACATGAGAATGATTGGTTTTTTCGAAGGATCGGATCCTTCCCAAGTATAAAGTAAGCTGTAGGTGTTGATTTTTTCCAGGGAAAGGTGGGCATGCGTAAGAGGATACGTTTCCGCCAGAAATCGATGAAAACCAAAGAATGCTGCAGAATCCGGGATGGCATCCTCGCTAACCGAGATGGTCTGGTAAGTAATGGCTTTGGATAGGTTTTGGTAAACCTGATCCGAAAAAGTAATTTTTTCCAGTGGTTGGGCTTCGACTTGTTTGGAACTGAGCCGAAGTGTATTGAATAGTAGGATGGAAACTACTACGACTAGTACTAGGAGGAGGCCAAGTAAGATTTTTTTCATGGGGGATGCTTTGGTTGGATTCGGCTTTTGGGCAGTCTAAATATGATCCTGAAAAGGGAGAAGGTGAATTATCTGGATTCAAATTAGTCCAAAAACTATAAAAGGGAAAATCATTAAAGTGCATTTGTCCCGAAAAATCAAATTGCTCGGGTATAATGTCAGTTATGCATTTAGCTGGGCAGAGGCTAACTTTTGAAAGACAACAAATAGATTCACGAGTTTTTGAAATTATGAGGTCTTTCCGTACGCTGGAGGAAGATTGTTCAGCTCGATCATGGCGTTTAGCAAGCCTACTTAGAAGTTTTTTCTCGCTTGATTCAAGCTATCATACACCACAGCGACTGTACCTGTTTCATCCAAAATTCCTTCCATTTTCAAGGTGGTAATCACGGGTTTTTTTGCCATTCGCACTAAGGTCACTTCATCAAAAGCCATCGTGTCTTTTTGGTTTTGAGAACCTCCGGTAGTTCCCAGCATGATGTAATCCCGGCCTTGTCTTTTGCGATGGGAATAGGAATGAACATGTCCATTGAATACTGTGTAGGGCCGATCTACCAATAGCGTTTCCAATCGCTCCAACCCTTTATTATCCTCATGCATCCACAGCGGTTTGTGCATCAAGAGAAAAGTCCATTTTACATCTGGGTACTTTTCTAGCACAGCTTTGTAGTATTCAAATTGAGTGTCACTCATCCCTCCGAGATTTCGCTCAGCCATCTTAAAATAGTCTGATTCTTCATAGACTCCTTCAATCTCTCCAGCTAGAATTTGTAAGGCTTTGGCTCTGGCTTGGTAGATTTCGAGCATTCGTTGCTCCTCATAATCCTCTGAATCTAGCATCAGAAACAGCACGTTTTCATAAACAAAATGATAGTAGCGACGCCCAAATCGGTTTTCCCAAAACTTGCGCATGACAGGATTGGTCAGGTCATGATTTCCTCCTAGGTGGAAAAATGGCATATTCAGATGTGAAGTCCGCCCATCAAAGGAATTCCACTCCTTTTCCAGTTGTAAGGTATCCTCTGTGCCCCCTTCGATCAGATCACCAACACTAAGTACAAAGGTTGGATCCAAGCGATTTAACTGCCCTACTGCTGTACCGTAGATATTTGCACGCTCTCCACCGGTAAGGTCAGAAATAATGGCAAAGGTGAAGTCGGCTTCTTCTAGTTCAAATGTTTCACTGGTCCAAGGAGTAGGGCCGCCAGTTATATCATGTTCGAAAAGTGGTTTATGCTCGGGAGGAGCCTTGCAGCTAAAAGCAATCAGGCAAAGAATTAGAAATGGAAGGAATGATTTCATCTGAGAGTGTTTTTTAGCATTTTATAGATCTAACTCAACTTTCACTAATCTAGCCCTAAAATTAATTACTCTAATTCCATTCATAAAATTCGGTTCAATTTCATCTAGACATAAAAACCTCCAAGTGTAACTATAATCAAGTGTTGATAAAAAATAGTGTTTTTAATTTCAAGAGATTAGGCTAGCTCCATTAGCTATGTCTTCATTAAGTCCAAACAGATCAGGTTATTTATTTCGGTTCTGAATCTTCAGTCAATTAATTCTCCACGAAGCCATCTGTGAATGGCCTACAACTTAGTTATTGATAAGGTTTCCGTACTGATTCTCCTCTTCGGATTTGGCAATGGTTTTAACCTTCTTGATTTGATCGTAATTTCTTAGAAATTTTTTAGCAACAAAAAGCCCAATCAAGGCTGATCGGGCGTTTAAGAATTTTTTCTATCCTGATTATCTCTAATTGGCGTTTGATTATTCAATTACATACATCGGGTTAACACGTAGGAATCAATCCCATTTCAAGTAGTTCCGCCAGTTATGTTGTTCTTTAAATCCCAGGACTTCCCGGATTTTTCGGTTTGAAAACAAAGCCTCATGCTCTTCCAATTCCCGGGAAATTGGCACCCCTGGGAAGAAAGTTTCAGCTAATTCTTTACTTGGGATAATCG
>CAWUWQ010000346.1:0-8655 GCA_963926065.1 uncultured Algoriphagus sp. | reverse complement strand
TTTGAGAAAATTGCTGCTTTGTCAATCTCCACTAAATAGTCATTTCCTACAAAAGAAACTACGGTCGGAGCTTTGAAAAACGAACTAATCGGTGTTCCGTTGATGACATGGAAGATCATTTTTAAAAGGATACCAGCTGCTATACCTACCAAAAGATCCTCGAATAGTGTAAATAAGATAGTCACTACAAAAATAGCCAACTGCTCACGACCTATCCTAAAAGTATTAACAAACTCCTTTGGATGAGCCAGTTTGATACCTACGGTAATTAGCATTGCCGCCAAAGCTGCATTTGGAATCATCTCTATGACCGGCGTTGCGACAAGTACGAAAATCAACATAAACAAGCCATGGAAGAAGTTAGCCCAACGTGTTTTTGCGCCGCTATTTACGTTAGCAGAACTACGGGCTACTTCTGAAATCATAGGTAAACCTCCTAGAAAAGCGGCCAAGGTATTTCCCACTCCCACAGCGATCAAATCCTTATTATTATCAGACTTGCGCTTGTAGGGATCCACCATATCAATTGCTTTAACCGTAAGGAGCGATTCCAATGATCCAACAAGGGCAAACATGATCACGTATTTTATAAACGTTCCAGACATTGCTAACCCACCAAAATCTGCATTGTATTTAACATTCTCAACAAAATTGCCGATATGAAGCAATGCATAGGCTGGTTCAGTATGCTCAAAATCCATCAGGATTTCAGCTGGAATAGCTAAAAGCAAAACCACAAGGGGAGCTGGTATTTTCTTGATTTTGGTATTTTTGATATACGGCCAACCCATCATAATCGCAAGTGCTACAACACCAATCAAAGAAGCCTTTGGATCCAAATTCATGATAAAAGACGGAATAGCCAAGATCATATCGACGATGGATTTCCCCTTATAAAGGTTAGGATCAACATCCAGCAAAACAGGAATTTGCTTCGCAATAATGATAATACCAATCGCTGCAAGCATCCCATGAATCGCAGAAAGCGGGAAGATATCAGCTAGTTTTCCGAGTTTAAAAACTCCGAAAAGAACTTGAACTAAACCAGCTACGACCATTGCGCCAAGGGCAAATCGCCAACCGATCTCCCCTCCTCCAAAGTCTGCCACAGCTCCCGCCACGACTACGATCAATCCAGCCGCTGGACCTTTGATCGTCATTTTAGATCCTGCGAAAATACTGACTACAACTCCACCGATAATTGCTGTAAGCAATCCCATAATCGGAGGAAAGTCAGAAGCCTTTGCAATACCCAAACTTAGAGGCATTGCTAATAAAAACACTACGAAGCCAGCAATGGCATCAGAAGAGAAGTTCTCTTTTAATCCTTCCCATCCATCTTTTGGAAGGGAAAGCTTGGTTAATTTTTCCATATTTTTCAAGGGTAGCGTCTACCCAATTAAGTGAAGGATGAATTATGAGTTGGCCTTTAAAGCCGAGTGTTGTTTGTGGAATTGATTTTTTTTGCTCAGGGCTAAATCTTCGGAGCTCAATGATGAAATCTCTCGATCCACTGTAGCTCCCATAAATAATCTGGCAAATATTCTAATTGTGACAATACCTTCCATGACGAAAGTCAAGGCTGCAATCGCTGCCAAGAGAAACTGATCTTCATGGATGTGAGAAAAGAGCAAATCTTCCCCAAGAAAAGTAGGGGAAAGTGGGAAGCCCATCAATCCCAGGGCACTGAGTAGAAACAGAAATGCTACGATTGGATATTTGGTGACATAACCTTTGTAATGATGCAGACCATGCTGACCAGTCAAGCGCTTCAGCCAATCAATGACTAGCAATCCTGAAATACCGAAGAAGATTACTCCGCTGAGGTAGATCGCCACTTGAGGCCAAGCGAATAACTCGTTTTCTGCTATCGCAAGTACCATCCAGAAGTGGTTTAGAATTAGTAAAATCCAACTCAATCGAGCTGATTCTCGCTCTGAGAAGGCTTTCAACACCATCATTAAAGCGATAAATCCAAAAATCACCGGTAAGTAAACATGTATAGATTCGGGAATCTTAATCCCTGCTACCAATAAGCTTAAGCCTAAAATATAGCTCGGAATGAAGTAAATCAGAACTGTCCTATAGCTCAGAAAATCCAAACGATGACCGAGATTCTTCATTGGTCTAAATACCAACCGGTTCATCAATCGGTCAAGGTTCCACTCTTTCAAACTCCAGATGTAGCAGGATATGATAAGTCGGGAAGCTAGACCAGTTTTTACAGACCTTGCCTTAGGTTCAAACCCATAGAACTGCTCCCTAATCAGGTAGCTGACAATCGAAGGGGAAACTAAGAGTTGATAGGTTCGAAGGAAAGCATTTCCTGCAAAGTGAATCAAAACCAAGGTTTCCAATCCCAAAGCCACTTCGATAAACATAATCCCGATTTGAGTCAGCGAAGCGTAACCAATTTGAGTTTTCACAGAAGTCTGAACCCGAGCGATCATCGTCGAAAGTACTGCTGTGGTCAAGCCAATCAGTCCGATAATGATGCGGACTCCGATCTGATTTTCCCAGAATGGAAAAGTTCGAAGCAATAGAAATACACCCAAGTGCACGGATAGCGAGCCATAGAAAATAGCAGAAGAAGGCGTCGGACCTTCCATCGCTCTTGGAAGCCAGGAAGAAAACGGAAACTGTGCGGACTTGGCTGCAGCTGCTAGCAAAAGCATCATGGAAATGAATAAACCAATCCCAGAATGCCCCATGAGATGCTCATGAACCAAATCGGCATTGCTCAACTTAAGGAAAGTCACATTCTCATGCCAGAGATGATGACTCGCCCACATGGCTAGGATCATCCCCACATCCCCAATTCGGTAGATCGAAAATACTCGAATTGCATTTTTAGTAGGAAGGTAATTATTCCGATAAAATGCGATCAGCAAGAATGAAGAGATTCCCAAAACTTCCCATCCTATAAATAAGGTTTCAAAATTTCCCGCCAAAACGGTGATATTAAACCCTAGATAAAAGAAGAGAACTGTATTGAAAAATCGCTTATAGCCTGGCTCACGATGCAAGTAGTACCTGCTATAGAATGTAATCAAGAAAGTAAGTAAGGCTCCAACAGCAACATATACTGCACCTACCCGGTCAAAAAAGAAGTCTATTAGAAATTCAAAATTTGGATTTCTATATAGGACAAATTCTTTCACGTTCACCGTACCAAAACCCTCAAGTCCCCACAAAACCAGCAAAACCAGAATGCTTACCAAATTAAGTCCAGCAGTGTAGAAAGCTACTTTTGAAAGTAGATTTTCCTGACTTTCGGGGATAATCAAACTCAATACAAAACCAATGAGTGGTATCCCAATAATCAATTGGATGAAGAATGTTAATTCCATTAGATTGAATCGATTAAGTACACAGGCATATTTCCAGCTTCGCCTTTCAGTTTATCCTGAAGATGATCGATGTGCTCGATGCTACTCAATGGCTGGTAGTTCACAAACTCTCCATCTTTGTATTGGAAAAATTGCTTGGTATCAGGTTGAATTACAACGAAGTGAACCCAATAATTTTTCACCCATTCATAGGTAGATGGATTAGCCAGGAAGACTTCCATCACCACTTCAGGGAAATGCTCTACGATCAGCATCAGGCGAATTGGATCATGAATCTCTACCATTTGGTAGGGCAGTCCAGTTCTCAAATCCCCATCAGCACCATTTGCTACACCGATTAGTCCCACTACATTATGAGGCAACTTGGTACCTGCACCCAGACGGTCGTTATCCATTCTGGAGAAATAGTATTCCAGATTGATGCCGCCACAGACTGGAGCCGCCGCACCGAGAATCTTTGTCAGGGCTTTTCCATCCGGATCTTTCCGATAATCATAAGAATTCAAGAATGCACGGCGATCTAGGAATAGTCCTTTGATAGTAGACTTCCTAGAGACGATACAGAGACTATTCGTCGCATGATTGTATTCAGGTCTTGGTTCGAAAAGTGAGAATGCACGCTTTCTAACTGCTTCATGAATTGAACCCATAGATTGAGCTTTCGAGAGTGTCGCAAACCTTCTGGATCGCTCCATAGAATTGGAATCCAATGCCTTAATGAAAAGCCCTGTATTTTTCTGATGCGAGCGCAAATTTACTTCCGATAAAATCTCAATATCATAGTATTCGATCTCATCCTTAGTCGTATCGTGTAGTGCTCCTACAAATTGAGATGAAGTAGGAATCTCGATTCCTCGGGAAGCCAAAACCTCTCGAACTCGGGAATCATTTGCCATGTGAGCTGCCACTCGAGCATTCACAGAACCTGGTCTACCACAGCATGCGCCACAATCATAACCCGCATAATGCGTATTGTTGATACTGGAAGCTCCGTGGCCGACTAGGTATACCAATGGAGAAAAACCTGAGATCAGGCCGATCGAACGAAGCAAACTTTCAATTCGATCTGCCATTTCCTCGATTTTGAAACCGATTTGAAGATCCCCCTCAAATCCTCCCGTGTGCTCGATAGTCAATGATCCATTGGGATCCATGTGCTTAAAGGAAGATACTTCCAGCGCTGAACTGGATGGGCTAAAAATATTTTTGACCAAGTTTAAAGCTGACCAAAAACCAATAGTCTGTGCACTAACCCATCCTCTAACTAAGGAATGGCTATTTTGATTGAAATGAACGTCCTTTTGGAGCTTTTTATGAGAAGCTGTTTCCTTGATTAGGTATTTTGGAAAAACCGGTGCAGGGCATACTTTGGTGTGGAATTTTCCAAATTCAGGTTGGAAATAGAACTCTACGCTGAAGAATCCCGGTGTGCCAAAAGTGGCACAAGTTGGTTCGATGAATTCCAAATACCTCCGAATCGAACATTCCCGATCATCAATACAAAACATTGCCTGAAAGCTTGGAATTTCTTTTGATTCAGCCACTGGTTTCACATAGCTTATACCTGCTAAGACTTCATCGTAATAACTCCATTCGTATGCTTCTTGGAAACATTGCAAAATCAGATCTTGCTCACCTACCAGACTATTCTCGAATAACTGAGAAGTCTCATGTGGAAAGCGAACACCAATTGGAATCCAGTTTTCTCCAAATTTTTGATCTAGCGCATCAATTTCCAAAAGACATTCGAAGATCAATAAATCTTCAAATCTGATGGGTCTCCGGTCTAAGAGTGAGCTAGGTTGATCTTCCAAAACAGAGACCATACCGGACCAACCAGGATGGGCAAACTGCTGGTCGAAAAGATACCAACCGTATGCTTCTTCACGGCCAACCAAAATCTCTAATAGTTGTGTGAGGTTAAGGTCCGGATTTTCAATAAGTCCTTTGGCTCTTTTCCCTCTAAAAATGGAAGAATAACTAGCCTTATTGATTTTTCGAATTGCATCCAGAAAGCCAGTGGAGTCAACTGGAAAAGACCAGATAGAAATCCCCTGATCTAGGTAAGCTGCTAATAATCTAAATAAAAATGGATGGATGCTCTTATCCAAATTCGTATGATAATCCACTTTCCAATGAGCCCTAAATGAGCCAACCTTGGGATAAGTTTGTTGAATGGCGGGAGAATCAAGGATTTTCACAGCCCAATGCACGGCTTCTTTTTCACCGAAGTGATTTTGAAGGACTTGCTGTAAGATTTCGCTTTTAATTTTACCCTCCTTATATAGAGACTTGTATTCGTCGATAGACAAATAACCTTTAAAGCCAAACTGAGTATTGGCTTGTTTCAGTGCCTGATGAAATGGTAAGTGTTGGAAGGCATGTAGCGTATTATGATGGACAAAGTCCTTCAAAGGCGCTTGACTAGGAAGAAAATGCCTGATTTCATGCAGGATCTCATCCAAGCCATAAGCATGCGAATGCTTAAATTGGTTCATAATTTTATGCTCAAATAGTGGAAATAAAGCTTCTAAAGAAGCGATAAGAAAATCAATCCAAAGATTGATTTCAGGCTTTTACAGCCAAAAAATTCAGACTAATTCAGACTTCCAGCAATCAAAAAGATCGTAGAGGTGCATCCCCTCTTTTTTGGCTTTTGTGGAGAAAAATGAGGTCTGCCAGTCTGTATAATCCTTTTTGGAAATAGAAAATATGGCAGTTTCTACAAAAAAGCGAAGTGGTAAATTTTCCGTTTCACTTTTTTCTTCTTGCTCCTGATTCTCTATCAGAATGAGTTCAATGGACGAATCTTCGAGAAGTATTGGATAAACATGGCTATCGTTGATCGCCACAAGAATTTGCTCCTGCTCATGTGTAGCCAGTAAATCTAGTGCGCCACTAAACCCAATTCCTGAAAGGAAAAGTGATTTAAAAGCAAACAGTATTACACTTAAGATTATCGGCATTGTTTTTATAAAACGCCGAAAGGTAATTCTTTTCTCATTATTTCAATAAAAAGAGGAGTGAATTTTATTTTTTATAATAAATGACTTATTTTCTAACGATATGGTATTATTTACAACCTTTGGCTATAAATAATTTAATAAATTAAAGTTTTATTTAAACTTTTGACTCGTCCTAAAATAGATTGAAGAATTTAAGTTAGAGAAATTATCCTTCATTTTTTTCTATTATTCTGATGAGTGTTCTAGCTAAATGAAAAGATCATTCGAAAATTAAAATGAATAATTTTGTGGTGAGACAATGTCGGATTACCTCAGAATATTTATTTGTGATTCAATAAATTATTAATCGGTAAGCGTAGAAAATCACTACCTAATAATTGAGCTATTTTTGGTAATTTTTTTTCTTGAAATTTATGGAATCACTAGAACTTATAATTTATTCTCCTAGTTCGAGGTTGAATTTTTATGGAATCGATTATTAACTTCTTATTTTAGTCATCACTTATGAAAACTATTGGAATTTTTCTTTTTGACAATGTAGAAGTGCTTGATTTTGCGGGGCCTTTTGAAGTCTTTTCTGTGGGTTCAGAATTGGGGAGCTATACTACTCATAAAGTGATCACTTTTTCGAAAGACGGAACGAAAATAAGGGCAATGAACGGGCTCTCTGTCAATCCGGATTTCGGAATTGAAAACCTCCCGAAAATTGATTTTTTGGTTATTCCTGGAGGAGATGGTAGTAAACAAGTCATTCAACAGAAGGCAACAATGAAGGGGTTAGCAGCTCTTATAGATTCGTGTGAATGGACAATGACCGTATGCTCGGGCTCTCGTTTTCCAGCTAAGGTGGGACTTTTAGATGGCAAACCTTTTTGCACGCATCACTTGGTCTATAAAAGCATTTCTCTGATTAGCCCGACCGCTATTCCTTGTCCTCAAAAGCGATTTATTCAATCCAGTGACAGACTGTATACCGCAGCGGGAATCTCTGCTGGAATCGATTTATCGTTTTTTCTTTTGGAAGCTACCTTTGGAAAAAAACTAGCTGAAGAAACAGCCAAGTACATGGAATACACGAATTATCCGCTACCGAAATGATTGCGAAAACTCCAAATCCCCCCTATTATGCAGTTATTTTCTCGAACCTTAGAACTGAGATTCAGTCTGGTTATGCAGAAACAGCCGAAGAAATGGTTCGCTTAGCGAGCGAGCAAAAAGGATATCTCCGTCATGAAAGTGTCCGTGATGGATTAGGAATAACGATTAGCTATTGGAAGACACTCGAGGACATTAAGAATTGGAAGCAGGTTAGCAATCATTTGGCCGCTCAGCACATGGGTAGAGAACAATGGTATAAAGCATATAAGACTCGAATCTGCCTTGTCAAGCAGGATTACGAGTTTGAGCTCTGATTATTTAAATAAGATTAAAAAGCGTAACCAACACTCAATCCTCCAAAGAGTGGCCAAAATATGCCATAGCCAAAAAATGGAGTAATACTGGCTCGAAAAAGAAACCCACCATTCACAGGTTCAGAACGATAACCGAAAATCATATTTCCGCTAAATCCTCTTTCATAACTACGATCGCCTCCATTTCCGAATAAAGTATTTCTTTCAGAGGCCAACAGATAAGTGCCTCCAAGGCCCATTTCAAAATACTTTCCATTTTTACCCAAAAGGTAATTCAACCCAAAAGGAAATGTAGCTACTGAGGTGCCATCTATTGCGAAGTAAGATCCTCCAGCCTTAAATCCGAGGCCATCAAGCCTATTTTGGAATCGCTAATTATAATTAAAAGAATAGTTTAATCAATTCCCCAACACCTCCAAGTAAACCGCCTTACTTTTAGTACGAACAAAATCATCCTTGTAAGTTTGAGATTGAGCCAAAAATGAGAGGCTTACTAGCAATAATAGCGTAAAAAAACATTTCATATCAATAGATTAAAATGCATAGCCAAAACCAACTCCTGCATAAAGGGGCCAGAATCCATTATTGTTGAAAATCGGATTCAAATTGACTTTCCAAGTAAATCCACCATCTACAGGAATTCTTCGATAGCCAAAGTTCATGGTGCCCATCACACTTGGTGATCCATCCACATCTAAAATAAAGCTGTAAGAAGAGCGATCATATTGCTGACAGATATATTGCCCAGTGTTTTGATCATAATACCCTGAAATACAATAGTCTTGATAATTATTATCAAAGGCGAAAAATGTAGCTCCTATCCCAACTTCAAAAAAGTGAATCCCTTTTCCATATAATCGGTTCAACATAATAGGTACCGAGAAGAATGATTCATTAGTAGTAGTAAACCCACCTAAACCTACTCGC
>CAWUWQ010000345.1:0-20067 GCA_963926065.1 uncultured Algoriphagus sp. | reverse complement strand
CTTATCTTGTTTCGCTGAAAAATCAAACTTGTTCCGATTGAAATACCAAAGTGCAATAAGTACCAGTGCTATTATTATGGTCCATCCGTACATCATAATTTCAAAAGTCTAATAGTTAAAGAAATTGTTCTCATTGCCCATGCCCATCTTTTCACTGCATCCCTTTACCATTCATCATGCCTTTCCCCATCATGTTCATGCCATTCTTGTAAGCCTCATCATTCATCATACCTTTTTGGTGCATCATACCCATCATGCTTTGCATCATCGCAGGATTGCCTGACATCATCTCAGCTATCTGATTACATTGTGATGAGTCGTTCTGGCACATTTGCATCATATTTTGCATCATGTTTTGCATTATGTCAGGGTTTTCTTTCACCATATCCTGCATCATTTGTTGATTGCCCATCAACATACCCATCATGTCCTTGTTGCCTGACATCATCATTTTACCTTGCTCGTTATTCATCATCATGTCCACCATTTCCGTCATCATCTCCGGATTATTGACAATAGTTTGCATGACTTCTTTTCTTTGGGGTTCCTCCGCAAGGACTTGCTCAGTGCTTCGGGGTTGCTGACATGCCGTAAAAAATCCGATTATCATCAGTAGTGCTGCGATTTTGATAGTATTTTTCATTGTGTTTGGATTTAAATAAGATTAAAAATAATTTTTGGTATGAGTAGAACAGATTCAAATAACCACATTTGAAGATGACCAGTTATCAGCTGTAAAGCGTTACACAATTCCAACAAATAATTACAACATTCACATATTACTAAGATTAGTTAGAGATTCATCAAACCATATTATTTATCTTACTGCGTTCTGGTATTTACTGGGGAGAATTGTTTTTAATTTTGGTAAACAAAATGAATAGGCAGAAAGAGCAAAAAGAATAAAGCACGCTACCTCAACAATGTATAAGCGGCACTAATACGATCGCTTATACTAACCGTTAGAGCCAATATAACCCAACATATAAAAACAAAAATCACAATCTTACTACCAACATTAATTACCCATCTAGGAGTAATCGATTTACATAGATGGAATCCGTACAGGGATCTGATGATATTCCACCTTACCATTCCAGCCCATTGGTAATGGGTTAAACCTCGATTGCTTTTTGGAGTAGGGGTAAATCAAAAGAAATTCTTTACTAGCTAAAAAGCCCTGTTGCGGCTTGGATATAGCCCGATGTTGATTAGCTTAATTCATTGAAGTGGCGATCCAAACAGGGGAGATATTCAAGCATTATGAATCAACAAATAAAAATGGAAAAACCAGAAAATAGCTCTAACGAGAAACTGAAGGCATATTCTATTATAATGATCTTTTCAGGAATAATTATCTGGTTAATGTCTGATTCTGAAAAAGAAATGATTCACGACTTGATAAAAGGACTGGGAATTTTTCTTTTTATTTTAGGCATTGTTGGTATCTCTGATATCAATAAAGGAATGAGAAAGAAGAAAGAATTTGAAAATCTAAAAAAATAATGCTTTACAAGGATGTATAGAAACCATGAAAATGGTTCTTGTACTAACTGTTACTACTAATCTAAAAATTGGTTTTGATTCTAGAATCATTCAAGTTCTAACCTAATTCCCAGTCCCTAATCCCTCTCAACTCCTTTACTTAAATCTATGAATCATAAAAAGCGCTTGGTGGTCTTAAGTGGGGCAGGGGTGTCTGCCGAGAGTGGTATTAAGACCTTTCGGGATTCCGGTGGACTATGGGAAGGACATGATGTGATGGAAGTGGCTTCCCCTGAAGGCTGGCGCAGAAATCAAGCACTAGTACAGGACTTTTATAACCAACGTAGAAAACAAGCAATCGAAAGTCTGCCTAACAAAGCACATGTAATCTTGGCTTCATTGGAGGAGTTTTTTGAAGTAGACATCATCACTCAGAATGTAGATGACTTGCATGAGCGTGCCGGATCTACCAAGATCATCCACCTACATGGGGAGTTGAGTAAGGCACAGAGTTCGGTGGATCCAGCGCTTGTGTATGACTTGGCCCATTGGGAGATCAAGGCAGGGGAGCTTTGCGAAAAAGGATCGCAGCTTCGCCCTCATATTGTTTGGTTTGGGGAGGAGGTCCCCATGATGATTCCTGCAATTGATCTGGCGAAAAAAGCCGATGTCTTTTTGGTGATCGGAACTTCCTTGCAAGTCTATCCTGCAGCTGGATTAGTAGATTATGTGCCGAATCAGGCAGAGGTATTTGTTGTGGACCCGAATGGTGCGGAGTTGAGCATGCGGAGAAGAGTAAGGACATTTGTGGAAAAAGCAACTTCAGGAATGGAGAAAATAAAAGAGATTTTGATGAGCAGTTTTTAACCACCAATCTCCAATCTCCAAACTCTCGCTCTCTAATCCTCAATCCCTAATCTCCTAATCCCTATTCCCCAATCCCTAATCTCCAACAGACACAGCTATTCTCATAATATTATTTTTCTCGTCGTATAAAAACTATAAATTGGAGTTCAAATTTTTAGCTATGGCAACGAAGAAAAATACTTGGCCCGAATTACCCTATGATGAGTTAAAGGACACGCTTTACCTTCTTCATCATTGGTCACAAATTATTGGAAAAGTCAGATTGAAGAAATCGCCATGGCAAAACCACTCTTGGCATGTTCCGCTATATGTAGATTCTCATGGCCTTACTACTGGATTAGTCCCGTCTGTCGGCGGGGGATTTGAAATCCGTATGGACTTTATTCATCATGAAATCCGGATTAAAACCACCAATGGAGCACAGGACCGGTTTTCTTTAGCTGGACAAACGGTGGCGAGCTTTTATCAATTGTTGATGGAAAAACTCCAGTTTTTGGGAATTGAGGTGAAAATCAACACCATGCCGAATGAAATGGCAAACCCCATTCCTTTTCCTAAAAACAAAAAATCAATCCAATATCAAGCGAATGCTGCCCAGAAAATCTGGAAATCCTTGGTTCTGATCTCGAAGGAGTTCAACCTATTCAAATCGAAATTCACCGGAAAACATAGTCCGGTTCATTTCTTCTGGGGATCATTTGATTTGGCCTATACGCGATTCTCAGGGCGGAAGGCACCAAAATTCGAATATGAAGTTCCCCATATTCCCTTAGCCGTCATGCAAGAATCCTATTCCCATGAGGTATTTAGTGTAGGCTTTTGGCCGGGGAATGCATCTTTTCCCAAGCCTGCTTTTTATGCTTACATCTATCCAAATTTGCCGGAATTCAAGGATGAAAAACTAAGTCCAAAGGAAGCCTACTGGAGTGCTGATCTGGGCGAGTTTATCTTGGAATATGAGGTGATCCAAAAAGCCTCAGATCCACAAGAGCAGCTTCAAAATTTTCTCCAATCGGCCTACGAAGCAGCAGCGAAGGTGGCGGAGTGGGATCGGGAAAGTTTGGATTGTGATTTTTCACATTTTAATCAACAGAAATAAACGTAGCGTAGCGCATGAAAATAGCATTGATCGGAGTAGGACCTTCAGGAATCACGGCGTTAAAAAACTTAGTAGATCAAGGACTGGATGTTAGGGCATTTGATCGGAACGATGAAGTAGGAGGAAATTGGATTTACTCCGAGAATGAAAGTCATTCCAGCGTTTTTGAAACTACGCATATTATTTCTTCCAAAACGCTCTCGCAATACGAAGATTTCACTTTTGAGGATTTCGATCCTGCAGTTTCTGATTATCCTTCTCACGATGAGTTGCGGCGGTATTTTCAAGCCTATGCCAAGCATTTTAACCTGTATCCCTACATCCAGTTTGGGACGATGGTGATTCATTGTGAGCAAATAGATTCTTCTAATTGGGAAATAACCACAGAAAAAGATGGCGTCAGAGAAGTGGAGCAATTCACGCATTTGGTCGTCTGTAATGGCCACCATTGGAAGCCAAGATTTCCTGAATACCCAGGAGAATTCACTGGTGAGTTTATTCATTCGCATAATTTCAAGAAAGCGGCACCATTTACCGGAAAACGAGTCTTGGTTATTGGGGGTGGGAATTCCGCATGCGATGTGGCAGTTGAGACGAGTCGTGTTTCCCAAAAAACTGCGATCTCTTGGCGAAGAGGCTATCGAATTGTACCAAAATTCTTTTTTGGGAAACCTTCGGATGTGGTCGCCGAACAAACCAAATGGATGCCGATCAAATTGAGAACATTTTTTAATCAAATTCTTCTAAAGATCATGCTTGGAAAGAATGAGCTCTATGGCTTAAGGCCAATTACCGAGCCATTTGGATCTTCACATCCTACGATCAATGATGAACTTCTCCACAAAATCCGCCATGGGAAAGTGCTCCCCAGGATGGATATCAAGCGATTCGAGGGTGAAAAGGTGATCTTTGAAGATGGGAGAGAAGAGGTGTTTGATTCTATTGTGGCCTGTACTGGTTATTGGCTGAGCCATCCTTTTTTTGATAAGGAATTGATTAATTATTCCGAAGGTCCAGTTCCGCTTTGGTTAAAGATGTTTCATCCAACCATTTCTAATCTGTACTTTATCGGGATGTTTCAACCACTAGGATGTATTTGGCCAGGAGCGGAGCTTCAAAGCAAGATTATGGCACTCGAGCTGGCAGGAAAGTGGCAAAGACCATCAAACATCAAGGAGCTATCTGAAAAAGAGGTGACTCATCCTCATTACAAGCAGATTAATACGCCTCGACATACGATCACAGTTGACTTTCACTTGTTTGTGAAGGAATTAAAAAAGCAACTTCCGAGAGTTTACCAGTCCAAGAAACCAATGGCAAAAGCTCAGCGGGAGGAGTATAGCAACTAAATTAATGAAGGGGCCTAAAATCAAATATTTTCTTATTTTTTTGATTCTTTGGGCCTTTGGTTTTTTAAGTTGGGAATGGTGGAATAGCTATCCAAAAATCTCGCTTGCCGTCCTTACACCTGCGACGAGTTTTGAAGGGAAAATTGATTCAATTCTCTATCAAGCGATAAATGAGTATCGATTACCTGGTGTTTCCCTTGCACTTGTCAAGGAGGGGAAATTGGTTTATATAAATGCTCTGGGCTTTGAAAATCTAGAGACGAAAGTGCCCCTTAACCCAACAAGTACGATCCCTGTAGCTTCTATTTCTAAGCTTTTTACAGCATTGACTATAGCAAACAAAGCATTGTTAACTGATATGGAAGCCAATACCAGTCTGAAAAACAGCAGTGATACGCTTTTCCCAACCTTGTCTCTTTCTCAATTATTGGAGCACCGATCAGGTCTGAAGTCTGAGAATTCTATTCGATCCCGTTTACTTGGGAAATTAAAAATTGGCTTGAAGGATTGGGGAACATCTTATATGGAAAAATCAAATTTTGAAGGGGTCAATTCTCCAGCATTCTCATACTCGGATTTGAATTACGACTTTCTTGGTTTTTGGCTGGAAGAACAATCTGAGCTTAGCTTTCAAAATCAGGTTAGAGAAAATATTTTTGGATCAGCTGGAATGGAGCAAAGTTTCTTTGTGGGGATGGATAGTCCCGACACACTTTCAATTTCTGGTTACCAGCATACATTCTTATGGAAAAGACTGGAAGAGAATAAGTTGAAACTCCAGATTTTTCCTTCTCCATCGTCGGGACTAATGACCAGTACTCGAGATATGAGCATTGCATTAATCCATCTGCTTCGTGGCGATATGGGTGATTTTCAGGAGGAGCTAACCTGGCTTAACGATCAAGAAAACGCTAAACTCCTAGGTTTTCAAAAAATAAAAATACTGGATTCCGATTGGATAGGCCATTATGGTGGGCAGGCTGGTTACAGTTCTTTCTTCTTCTTTTCAAAAAATGAGGATACAGGCATCTTTCTTTTCTTCAACCTGAAGGATCCAGCTGACTATCGACTTGATCTTTCAAAGAAAATCTTGGTTCAACTGCTACAAAAATGAATTTAGATCTATGAAGCTATCCTTTCCGCATCCTATTATCATCCTGCTAAGTTTTATTTTCATGGCGGGGCTTTCAACTTTTTTTATTCAGTCCGGAAAATTTGATAGGGTTTTGGATGAGAAAACTGGTCGTGAAGTAGTTGTTCCGGGGAGTTTTAAGGAAATCGAAGATGTGAATGTAGGACTAGGTGATATTTTAATAGCTATTCCTTCAGGTATTATAGATCGTGCAGATTTGGTAGTTCTAATCTTGCTTTTGGGAGGGGCATTTTTTGTAATTGAGAAAACTGGCGCTTTACAAGTGGGAATAGAATCACTAATTTATACTTTCAGAAATAGACCCTATTGGCTTTTTTACCTGCTTGGATTACTTTGTTCGATCTGCGGAGGGATTTTTTACATGTCCGAAGAGTTTATTGGATTGATTCCAATTTTTGTTTTGCTGGCAAGAAGGACACATTACGATTTGCGAGCGATCCTAGCTATAGGGTTTGGCTCGGCAGCTATTGGAGCAGCATTTTCTCCTTTTAATCCATTTGGATCTTTAATTGCAATGAATATTGCGAAGGTTGATCCAACAGCGGAAATACTTTTCAGAATGTTTTTTTTCGTCTTGGCTGTTTTCGTATGGATTACCTATCATGCGAAATTTGGAAAATTGAAGATCGAAACAACATCTTCTATTGAAATCCAGAAAGTGACTATTTCCATTCGGCACCGAATGATTCTAACGCTCACTTCCATCGGGATTGGCTTAATGATTTGGGGAGTAGCTGTCCAAGGTTGGGATTACAATCAAATGGGAATTATGTTCTTTGTAATCGGATTTATCTCAGGATTGATTGGAGGATTGAGTTTAAATGGAACCGCTAGATCTTTTTCTGCAGGCTTTTCAGAAATGATTTTTGCAGGTGTTATCATTGGATTAGCTCAGTCGATCTATCTGATTTTGGAGCAAGGAATGGCAATTGATCCTATTATTCATGGACTACTGCAACCTTTGGAGCAATTACCTAATCAGATAGCAGTAGTAGGGCTATACCTGTCTCAAGCGCTAATTCATATTCCGGTGCCAAGTACTTCGGGACAAGCTGTGCTGACTATGCCACTCGTGACTCCTTTGACAGATCTTTTGGGGATGTCTCGAGAAATAGCAGTTTTGACTTATCAATATCCATCAACCTTAATGGATTTGATGACACCAACAAACGGGACAATTCTAGCTGTTTTGGCTGCCGCTAATATAAAATTCAACAATTGGGTAGGTTATATCTGGAAATCTTGGCTTTTAATCTTTAGCATTGGTTTGTTAGCAGTTATTATCGCCTTATTTTGGACTGCTTAAATATACCTATCAATAATGGACATCAACGATCATAACCCTCTATTACCATATCAACCCGCAGCCGACCGCTATCATCAGATGAATTACCGTCGATGTGGCAACAGCGGACTTCAATTACCTGAAATTTCCCTGGGTCTTTGGCATAATTTCGGTCATAATTCTGATTTTACTTTGGGACGAAAGATTCTCAGAAGAGCTTTTGATTTGGGAATTTGTCATTTTGATTTGGCAAACAATTATGGGCCTCCTTTCGGATCTGCTGAGGAAAACTTTGGTAGAATCCTCAAAAAGGATTTTTCAAGCCTTCGGGATGAGTTATTAATTTCATCGAAAGCAGGCTGGGATATGTGGCCAGGACCTTACGGGAATTTTGGGTCGAAGAAGTATTTGGTGGCAAGTTGCGATCAGAGTCTCAAGCGAATGGGACTCGATTATGTCGATATCTTTTACCATCATCGACCTGATCCAAATACCCCTCTCGAAGAAACGATGGGAGCTTTGGATCTATTGGTTAGGCAGGGAAAGGCACTTTATGTGGGGATTTCTCAGTATTCTGCCGAAGACACTCAAAAGGCTTACGAAATCCTGAACCAATTGGGAACGCCTCTTTTGATTCATCAACCACGTTATTCGATGATTGATCGATGGGTGGAAAATGGCTTAATGGATGTTTTGGGGGATAAAAACGTCGGAAGTATTGCATTCTCACCATTGGAGCAGGGCATGCTAACGGATAAGTATTTGAAAGGAATTCCGGAAGATTCTCGAGCTGCGAAAGATGGTCGATATTTGAAACCAGATCAAATCGGTGGAGAAAAACTGGAGATGATCCGTGCGCTTAATGAAGTGGCTAAATCGAGGGACCAGAGCTTAGCTCAAATGGCGATTGCTTGGCTGTTGAAAGATCCTCGGATCACTTCTGTATTGGTGGGAGTATCAAAGCCTGAGCAATTGGATGATAATGTCGAAGCCGTCAAAAACACCAAATTCTCAGAAATTGAAATCACTCAAATCAGGAAAATTCTAGGTATTTGAAGGCCAGTTTAAACTCAAGAAGTGCCCTAGTACTGATCGTTATCGCTCAGTTTCTGGGCACTTCTCTTTGGTTTGCAGGAAATGCAGTCGCACCCGAACTTGGGCTACTACTGGGCAAGCCTGAGATTATTTCTTGGATTACCTCTGCAGTGCAGTTGGGCTTTATTGCTGGGACCTTAGTATTTGCATTTCTAAGTATTCCGGATCGATTTCCACCAGCTAAAGTCTTTCTATTTTCAGCGTTTCTTGCTTCCCTTTTCAATTTCCTAATTACCATTTTGCCCATCAATCTTGAGCTGATTTTAGTTTGTAGGTTTTTGGTTGGCTTTTTTCTCGCAGGGATTTATCCGGTCGGGATGAAGATAGCAGCTGATTATTTCGAAAAAGGTCTCGGTGCGGCATTAGGGTTTTTGGTTGGGGCATTGGCCCTAGGGACAGCTTTCCCCTATTTAATCAAGGGCTTGAATTTGAGTTTCGATTGGAAGATTACCTTTTATGTGACTTCTTTATTGACCCTCCTGGGAGGTCTTATTATTGGTTTTTTTGTTCCCAGCGGACCCTATCGAAAATCCAATTTGGCGTTCGATCTAGGATTGCTCCCAAAACTCGCTAAGATAAACGGGCTAAAAAGTGCTGCCTCAGGTTATTTTGGACATATGTGGGAGATGTACACGTTTTGGACCTTCCTTCCATTAGTGATTGTTTATTTGAAAGGTTCAGAAGTCTCCGGTTCGTATGAGAGCTTGCTGACATTTTTTGTGATTGCGGCAGGCGCGATGTCCTGTGCGGTCGGAGGACTGCTTTCTAATAGATTTGGAAGTAGAGCAGTCTCAACCACAGCGTTAATAGGCTCTGGTATCTGTTGCTTGACTTTGATTTTTGTTCAGGGAGCAACTTCTGAAGTTTGGATTTCGCTATTGATTTTGTGGGGAATTTTGATCACTGCTGATTCCCCTCAGTTTTCGACTTTAGTGGCTCAAAGTGTTATTCCTGAATACAGAGGTACAGCCTTAACATTGGTCAATTCATTGGGGTTCTTTATTTCTGTGGTCAGTATTCAGTTTGCGCAGGTTTTATTGAACTGGTTTTCAATAGTCGAAGTACTTTCTTTTTTGGTGATCGGACCAGTTTTGGGATTGAGTTTGTTTCGTCTTTTTTACATAAAAGCTAAAGCTTCCCCAAAAACTTGTTGAGTTTGGCTTACTCTTTTTATTCTGGTTACTTTACCTCATGGAAAATATAGCCCCTTGCCCGTCTTGTAAATCTCCTTATGGGTATGAAATGGATGGGAAATTAGTCTGCCCGGAATGTGGCTTTGAGTGGCTGACTGAAGAGGAAGCTGCACAGGAAGAAGGATTAATTGTGAAGGATTCCAACGGTACGATACTTTCTAATGGTGATGCTGTAGTGATTGTAAAAGATCTTCCTGTTAAAGGAGCACCAAAGCCGATCAAGGCAGGTACTAAAGTGAAAAGCATACGCCTGGTTGAAGGTGATCATAACATCGATTGTAAAATTGATGGATTTGGCTCGATGGCGTTGAAATCAGAGTTTGTCAAAAAGGCATAAAAAAAGGAGGCCACTGTCTCTGGCCTCCCTAACCGTAGCTTAATTCACCGAACTACCTAACTACGTTTTGTAATGTCGCTAAGTAAACCCATTTTTGATCTCTACTGTTTAAACCTTCGTTGACAGCTTTTCGCTGTTCATCTGTTTGATTCATATCTTCATATGCCTGAGAATTGAAAAACTGCATATAATCTTTAAACATATTTACAGTCAAATGGGTTGATTTTGCCTCAGAGCCGAGTGGGAGGGCAGTTCTTAAGAAACTCCAATGTCCCATTAAACCTTGTTCAATTCGCTTCTGATGAATAGGTTTGAAAACTTCAGATTCTGCTTTTTCATAGGCCTCGAATTTTCCTTCAGAGGCTTTCATTAAATCAAAGGAGGCTAAAACGCCCGGTTTAACCTGAAAATTGTCTGAGGTTTCAGAAACTTGTTTCATATAAAGCCGCATTGGCATGTCGCGCATAGCGAGTGATTCTTCAAATAGCTTCTTTACCTGGCTGTCATTTAAATGCGGATAGGCTATTTGGGTGTATTTCATCATAGATTCTTCATTTAAGCCATCCATCATTTTAACAGGGTCATTATAATAAGTCACCATGATGTATTGAAAATCAGAGTGATCATTTCCGGATTGCAATGACCAAAAGTCCCAGCCGGTGATTTTCTTATCATTCAATGCTTGCCGGTACACTTTTTCCATTAAATCTTTAAACTCGATGTAGTCGAAAATCTGATCATTTTCCACTTTCACAAATTCAAATACCATAAACTGAGATTGCTGAGCTGACAATGAACCAGCCCAAAACATTCCACATACAATTAAAATAAGTATTTTTTTCATGTTAGCTTGTGTTTAGTATTAATTGTGCTTTGCTATAATTTAATTAATTATTTTGACCTTGGTCTAACTTATAATAGATAATTTTATCATAGCCTAGTTTTACCAAACATGCTATAATTTAAAGAATAGGGTAAAAATTGAATATATTTTAACATGTGTGGTAAAATATTATTATTTTAACAACCAAAAGGAAAAATAATGTCAGGAATTTCAAGAAGATCATGGCTAAAAAAAGCTTCTCTGGGAAGTGGCTTAGCTGCAATAGGTAGTACAGGAATTATCTCTTCGCTATCTGCTGAAGAAATTAAGAAGTATAATCCAAGGCCGATAGATGGTCCGATCCGTTTAGGCTCTAATGAAAACCCCTATGGTCCTTCGGAATCCATGAGAAAGGCGATGATTAAGGGATTTGATAATGGTTGCCGTTATCCTTGGGGATACAATAAAGATTTAGTGAAAATGATCGCCGAGAAAGAGGGTGTTCCTGAGGATCATATTGTTTTAACAGCAGGCTCTACTGAAGGGTTGAAGATTGCCGGAATCACTTTCGGAGGTGGGGGAGAGATTATTTCATGTTCACCTACTTTCCTTTCCATGATGACCTATGCAGAGCTTTGGGGCACGGAAATTAATTGGGTTCCTTTGAATAAAGATCTTGATTTTGATCTAGAAGAGATTGAAAAGCGGGTTTCTTATAAAACCAAGATGGTTTTCCTTTGCAATCCGAACAACCCGACTGGCAAATTGCTTCCGGCAAATCAAGTGATTGATTTTTGCAAAACAGTAAGTAAGCAAGCAGTTGTTTTCTCCGATGAAGCATACTACGATTACATCACCGAACCGAATTACCCATCAATGGTTGAGTTGGTAAAGGACGGTTATGATGTGGTTGTTTCTCGAACTTTCTCAAAAGTATATGGCCTGGCAGGAATCAGAATGGGTTACTTGATAGCAAAGCCTGAATTGGCCAAACTTCTTTCAGATCGGGTAGTTGCTAATACAAATATTATGGCCATTGAGGCGAGTAAAGCTGCATTGCTAGATAATGAGTTTTATCAGTTTTCGATACAAAAAACTACAGAAGCCAAAGCTATGCTTACCAAAACATTGGATGACTTGAAATTGCCCTATTTGGATTCACATGCGAATTTCATCTTTTTCCAATCCGGCAGAGATATCAATGAATTGAATAAAACAATGCTTGCCAAAGGCTTTGTTATAGGCCGACCATTTGAGCCGCTGAATGATTGGTGTAGAGTTTCCACTGGAACAATCGAAGAAATCGCACTTTACAACAAGGCAATTCAAGAAGTATTAGGCTAATGCTCAATACTAATTTAGTTTTAGAAAATGATCAAATCCTGCTCAGAGTAATCACTGAGCAGGATTTTTCATTACTTCAGGATTTGGCAAATGACCCGAGTCTTTGGATTTATTTTACTCAGGACTTAAGTGTCGAATCAGATTTTTTGAAATGGGTAGAACCAGCATTGAAAAGGGAACGATTTCAATTTGTGGTGATCGAAAAATCTAGCAATTCTATAGTAGGAAGTACTGCTTTTGGGAATTATTCTCCAGCAGACCAACGAATAGAAATAGGATGGACCTGGCTTGGAAAATCCTTTCATGGGTCTGGGATTAATCGTCAAATGAAACTTTTGATGATCCGCTACTGCGCTGAGGTATTAAAATTAAAGCGGGTCGAAGTGAAAACTGATGTATTAAATCTTCCTGCTCGTAATGCCTTGTTGAAAATGGGTTTTGTGGAGGAGGGAATCCTCAGATCCCATACCCAAATGACACATAATAGGAGAAGAGACACCATCTATTATAGTTTATTAGAAGTTGAATTTGAGTTTTTTCTTCGAAAGAATCAGTCTTAAGCCAATACTGCCCAAATACTTTTAAGTCCTAATAATAAGGTGATTAACCAAATTAATCCGGCAAAAAAAGTACGACTTGGTCTATTTTTGAACTCACCCAAAACAGAGCTTTGCGCAGCGATGTAGATAATCCAGCCACTGATCAAAGGCAATAAAATACCATTTGCCAGCTGGGCTAGGGTAATCAGCTCGATTGGCTTGATACCTAAGGAGGAAAAGAGGATTCCCAATCCTACGATCACAGCCATTGTAATTCGCATGGACCGGGATTGAATTTCTTGACTCCAGTTCAAAACCCCGCAAATCACTAATGCAGCCGCTAGGGGAGCTGTGATCGAAGAAGTCAAACCTGCGGCCAATAAGCCAAAGCCCATCAAATACTTCGCATAGCTCCCGAATATTGGCTCAAGTCCTTTCGATACATCCACTGCGTTGGTGATTTCGGAACTTGTATTTGCAGCTCCTACCATTAAGATCGCCATGGATACTAGGCCTCCTAAAATGATGGAAATTGCGATGTCTTTTCGCATCCAAGGAATAGCATCAGCGCCGCTCCATCGTTTTTTGGCGAGACTGGCATAAAGAAAGAGGTTGTATGGCACTACTGTCGTTCCTATCAAGGCTACCAGCGTGGTCAATTCATCTGGATCAAATGAAGGGATAAAACCACTTAAAACAAGATCCCAGTCCGGTTTGGTGAGTATTGCGGTAATGATAAAAGCAATGGACATGAATATAACCAAGCCAACAAGTACTCTCTCTAAGGTCTTATAAGTACCAAGCCAGAGAAGTGATAGTGCGAAAATTCCAAGGAGAAAATTTCCACTTTGGAGATTGATTTTTCCAAGTTGAATAACTGGTGCTTCCCAAAAAATCTGAAGTCCTAAGTTACTCCCAGAGATATTTCCAGATTCATAAGCGGCATTTCCAAGGCCAATTGCCAAAAGTACCAAAACTATGGAAGCGATTTTGAGAATTGGGTTTTGCTTCTGATTTCGAATCAGTTGTGCGAGATCCATGCCGGTGACCAAGCCTATTCTCCCCGAAATCTCCTGCAGCACAACAGTTGCAACAACAGATAATACTAATGCCCAAATAAGGCTAAAGCCAAAATTGACCCCTGCAAGGGTACAGACGGTGACCGTTCCTGGACCAATAAATGCGGCTGCAACAATTGGCCCGGGACCTAGGTTTTCAAATAGTGATTTAAGCTTCAATAGATTCTTTTTGCCAAAGTAGCTATTTAGGGCAGATTTTTTGTAGTTTTTAGAATCAGACTTACTGTACAAACTGAATAATAAGATATGATCATATGGCTGAAGCGATTGGCTAAAGGACTGGCAGTTCTCCTGCTTTCAATAGTTTTTTTTTTAATGTTGATGTTTAGAACTGATATCCCGGAGGAAGAAATTGAGAAAAAATATCAAACGCCTGAATCACATTATATAGAAGTGGATGGTGTTAATGTCCACGTTCGTTTTTTAGGTGACGGTGATCCAATAGTTTTACTTCATGGGAGTTTTGCTTCATTACATACTTGGGACATTTGGCAACAGGCAATGAGTCCCTATTTTATGACCATTGCAATTGATTTGCCAGGACATGGTCTTACTGGACCTGATCCGAAAAAGCGTTATAGCACAAAGGATTATAGTCAATTGGTCTTAAGGTTAATGGAAAAATTGAAAATCGAGAAATTCCATCTTGCTGGCAATTCGATGGGAGGAGGAGTGGCGTTGCAAATTGCCTCAACGAGCCCTGATAAGGTCTTGAGTCTTAATTTGATTGATGCTTCTGGAGCTCCTAGGCCTCAACAAAGTATACTTGAAACTGGAAAGCCAAGTTCGAATGCCACTGCTTGGATATTTAAAGCATTGGAAAATCCAATCTTTTCACAACTTTTTCTGAAGTGTACGCCCAAATTTCTATTCGCAATGAATCTCAAGCAGGTCTATGCAGATGAATCAAAAATCACTGAGAAGACGATTGACCGCTATTATAATTTGATGCTAAGGGATGGGAATCGAAAAGCTACGATTGATCGGCTGACGACGCCAAGAGATGTGTCTGTGGATTTTGATCGATTGACCATGCCCACCTTGATACTTTGGGGGGAAAACGATACCTGGATTCCAGTAAGTCAGGGTTATTTATTGGAAAAGGCGATTAAAGGATCAAAAATGATTGTTTTCCCAAATACAGGGCATGTACCAATGGAAGAAATCCCGACAGAATCTGTCGGTGCTTATCTTTCATTTTTGGGGGTAGAGGTTCGGAAAGATTACCTTCAGGCTCCGAATTTCGTCAGTTATGCAGATTGAGCAACTCCTTTTCCTAGTTATCCTATTACAGATTCTGGTTGTGGTATTGGTTCTTTTTACCCGAAGTAAAACTTCTCAAAAAGAAAACCTACAGCAAGAGATTCTCCAACTCAGCAATGCCTTAGACCTTGCTTTGGGGCAAGCACGAAAGGAATCCAATGAAAATCTCACCAATCAATTTCAACTGGTTTTTAATTCGCTCCGAGCAAATTCCAAGGATCAAAATGAAGCGTTAAAATCATTTGGGGAGATTTTCCGTCAAAATGTGCAAGATTTCAACAATCTACAGCGAGAAAAATTTTCAGATCTGCATCGTAGACAAGATGAGCTGTTGAAGTCCACCGAGCTTCGTTTAGAGAAAATACGAGAAACCGTTGACGAAAAACTCCAAAAAACATTGGAGGCTAGGCTAGGCCAATCCTTTGAAATGGTCAGTAACCAGCTTCAGGCAGTTCAGAAAGGTCTTGGCGAAATGCAAAATCTCGCAAAAGGAGTGGGAGATCTTAAGCGTGTACTTACCAATGTAAAGAGCAGAGGAATTTTGGGTGAATACCAATTACAGGCTATCCTAGAAAATTTATTGAGCCCAGATCAGTATGTGCTAAATGTACTGGTCGGAAGTGGAAGCCGGGAGCGCGTGGAATTTGCGATCAAAATGCCCGGTCAGCAAGAAGAAATTCTCTTACCGATTGATTCTAAATTCCCTCAGGAATCTTATTTGAGGCTAGTTGATGCTTATGAAGTCGCAAATAAGCATGCTATAGATTCCAGTCGCCAAGAATTATTCAAAGCAGTTCGGAAAGCTGCGGCGGACATTCAGAGCAAATACATCAATCCTCCATACACAACTGACTTTGCTATACTTTTTCTCCCGGTGGAAAGTTTATATGCAGAGATTTTACGAGAGCCGGGCTTTTCACAAGAGATTCAGGTGAATTATAAAGTTATCGTTACAGGCCCGACGACTTTATCTGCAATCTTAAATAGTCTTCAGATGGGTTTTAGGACGCTAGCCATTCAAAAAAGAAGCTCAGAGGTATGGCAGATTTTGGGAGCGGTTAAGACTGAATTTGGAAAGTTTGGGATGCTAATCGAGCGAACCCAGAAAAAATTAGGCGAAGCCAATTCAGAGCTGGATAAGTTGGTAGGAGCTAGAACGCGTGCGATTCAGCGGAAATTGAAAGATGTGGAGGAGATGCCTGATACAAAGAGTACAGAATTACTGGATTAATTCGCAGGAGAGCTATTTTTTTAGGCAGGGTTGGAAATATTTTTTTTTTAGAAATTTGATTCAAAAACTAAAAGAATTCCCTTATAAACTGATTACCATCAGGAAAGCTATTATTTTTGCTTCTTATTAAATCACCTGAATTACCTTATGGGGATGAAAATTGTGATTGCTGGAGCGGGGGATATGGGTTACCATCTCGCAACGCAGTTAAGTTATGACAACAAGGATATCATTCTGATCGATACTGATCGCGAAGTCCTAGACTATGTTTCTTCCAAGCTCGATGTATTGACAGTGCAAGGTGATGCAACTTCATTTGAAGTCTTGCAGCGTGCTAATGTCGATGATGCAAGTATGGTTTTGGCAGTGACTACTTCGGAAAAAACTAATATCGTCACGGCACTTCTGGCAAAGCAGCTTGGAGCGAGGCGTGTAATGGCTCGTGTACGAAATCACTCTTACCTCGAACCCGAAAACATAACCTATTTCAACAATCTGGGTATTGATAACTTGATTTCTCCTACCATGCTTTGCAGCAGGGAGATTTTCAATATGATTGAGAATTCAAGTTTCAATGAAATTTTCGATTTTGGTGGTGGGAAATTGAATATAGTAGGAGTTACACTAGATCAATCTAATCCTCTTGTTAACCAGCGGATTATGGACACTAAGTCCAACCCAATTTTTGATGATATCCGGATCATTGCGATTCTTAGAGATCAAAAGACAATTATCCCAAGAGGGAGTACCATCATCCGAAACATGGATCATGTATTCTTTGTCTCGATTAAAAAAAACACGGAAAATATTCTTGAAGTACTTGGTCAAAAGAAAGTAACGGTCAAAAACATCATGATCATCGGTGGTGATGATATGGCTTTATCCACTGCACTTAGATTGGAGGACAAATACCGAGTGACCCTGGTCAATAAAGACAAGGAGCGCTGTAAGTGGCTCGCAGAAAACCTGAAAAACTCTTTGGTCATCAACGGTGATTATAAAAACATTGAATTGCTTATTGAAGAGGGCTTGGAGCAAATGGATGCATTTATTGCTTTGACTGAATCTTCCGAGACGAATATTATAACCAGTCTTTCTGCCAAAAACCATGGCGTATATAAGACGATAGCGCATGTAGATACACGTGAGTACATCCATATTTCACATAGCATTGGAGTGGATTCCTTGATTAATAAAAAGCTGGTAGCTGCGAATGAAATTTCCCGTTACCTGAAAAAGGGAAGTGTGGAGGCAGTATCTGGAATATATGGGGTAGATGCTGAATTTATCCAATACTCGATTTGCAAGAATAACCGTGTAATTAAAAATCAATTAAAGGATCTTCATTTTCCTGATTCAGCAATTATTGCCGGAGTCATTCGAGGGGAAGAAGTTTTGATTCCAGATGGTAATTTTCAGCTTGAAATGGATGATAAAGCTATTGTATTTGCACTTCCTGAGGCAAAGTATGCATTGGAAAAAATCTTTCACTAAGGCATGATCCATTTTAAAGCGATCGCAAAAATCATGGGAGCTCTATTAGTGCTCATTGCACTTTTGATGCTTCCTGGTATTGGTTTTTCTTTATACTACGATGAAGATCCTTGGCCAGTCTTGACCTCTTCGGTTATTGCGATGATTATCGGTGTAATCTTGTTTTTGTCTTTTTCTAAGCAAGATCAAAATATCAGAAAGCGAGAAGGGTATTTGATTGTTGCGATCAGCTGGCTTGTAATGGCTGGATGTGGAATGCTTCCCTATATCCTGAGTAATGAAATAACAAGTTTTGCAGATGCACTTTTTGAGACTATGTCAGGTCTTACCACTACTGGAGCTTCTATTTTGACTGATATTGAAGCCATGCCAAAAGGATTATTATTCTGGAGAAGCATGACGCAATGGATCGGCGGATTGGGAATAATCGTACTTACGGTGGCTATTTTCCCGCTTTTAGGAATAGGTGGAATTGAGCTCTTTGTAGCTGAATCCCCTGGCCCTACTTCTGATAAAGTTCACCCACGCATTTCAGAGACTGCAAAGAGACTATGGTATGTATATGTGGGCTTGACTCTTGCTGCCATGTTAATGTATTGGGCTGGAGGAATGAACTTTTTTGATGCGATCAATCATGCCTTGACGACTTTGGCCACTGGTGGTTTCTCTACCAAAAATAGTAGCATGGCCTATTACGATTCGGCCTTTATCCAATACACAGCTATCTTTTTCATGTTTTTGGCAGGAACCAACTTTACAGTGATTTACTTTGGTTTGGTGGGTAAGTTCAAGCGGGTTCTTCGAAGTGATGAATTCAAGACTTATGCTTTTTCGCTGATAGCAATCGCAGTAATCTTATACTTCCCAATATTCGCTAGAGGTGGAGCTTCCAGTGAATTGGCATTCCGGAATTCGCTATTTCAGGTGGTCTCTTTAGTGACTACAACTGGGTTTGTTTCTGATGATTATACTACTTACAATGAAGGAGTTACATTCTTTTTCTTCATGTTACTGTTTATAGGTGGATCTGCGGGTTCTACAGCTGGAGGAATCAAATTTGTTAGACATCTTACTTTCATCAAAAACTCCTGGTTAGAGTTTAAGCGACTAGTTCATCCTCGAGCAATTGTTCCATTGATGATCAATGGAGATCGTGTTACTGGCAGAATCATTACTCACATTATGAATTTTCTCTTGATCTACTTGCTCATATTTGTGCTTGGGGCTGGAGTTCTCTCGATTATGGGATATGATTTATTGACTTCTTTTGGGGCTGTGGCTACTTCGCTTGGAAATGTAGGCCCAGGAATAGGCTTAGTAGGACCGGTAAATAACTTTGCTTTCTTTTCTCCTGGAGCTAAGATCTTTCTTTCCTTCATTATGCTTCTAGGTAGATTGGAATTGTTCACGATTCTAATTCTTTTCACGCCATTCTTTTGGAGAGCTAATTAAACCCTAATCCCCAGTATCATAGCAGGTACAGGATGGAGCAGTATGATCTTCCTCATTTTTCGATTGAACTAGTAAGTGGTGTCTTATAATTCAATCGAAAATGAAAAATCTTGAAAAAATAGCCCTCATCTTTCTTTGTCTTGCCTGCTCTGGAGTTAAGAATCCAGCAGACAAATCTGATGAGCAAAAGCCAAATCTGGTTTTTATTCTTGCAGACCAATGGCGATTTGAGGCTGTGGGCTACATGGGGAATCCAGATGTGATTACCCCAAATCTAGATAAGCTCGCTGCTGAAAGTTTAATCTTCGAAAACGCAGTCACGGTAATGGCAGTCTGTGCGCCTTGGCGTGCAAGTTTCCTGACGGGACAATATCCGCTGACTCATGGTATTTTTTACAATGATAAGCCACTCGATCCTGAGGCAATTACGCTAGGGAAAATCTATAAAGAGGCTGGCTATGAAACAGGATATATAGGCAAATGGCATCTTAATGGACACCAGCGAGGCGAAGATCCCTTCAGTGGTAGAAACAAACCTGTACTTGTAGCGCGCAGACAAGGCTTTGATTATTGGAAAGTTCGAGAGGTCACACATGATTATAATAATTCCTATTACTTCGATGAAAATGATCATAAGCAAGTTTGGGAAGGTTATGATGCTTTTGCTCAAACGGATAGTGCCATCAGTTTTATCCAAAAAAATAAGGATAATCCTTTTGCTTTAGTCATGTCTTGGGGTCCTCCGCATGACCCTTATCCAACGGCTCCACAAGATTATAAGGACTTGTATGATTGGAATACCATAAAACTTCGGCCAAACGTCCCGCTTGCATTGCAGGATAGTGCTAAGCGCGTAATTGCGAACTATTATGCCCATATCACGGCTTTGGATACGGCTTTAGGCAAACTTCTGGATGAATTGGAAAAAGCTGGTTTGGCAGAGAATACCATTTTTGTATTCACTTCTGAGCATGGCGAT
>CAWUWQ010000344.1:0-2531 GCA_963926065.1 uncultured Algoriphagus sp. | reverse complement strand
GTCAATCGAGAACGACAGGGATCTGTGAGGTATGAAACAAATCCGAAGAATTGAAAGCTAATCGACGAAAATGAATAATTCAAAAGGAGTTTAATCAAAAAAACCTCGGGAGATACCTGAGGTTTTTTTTGATTTAGGATACTACCTGCCATTTTCGCAAATCTTGTTTCTTATATCCGTTAGGCTCCTCTCCCACTAGCCATTAGCGGAATATCTGTCAAATCTTGAACCTTGATCGGTTTTCCAGTCTCAATACTGTTTCGTGCTGCAATTCCAATCAAGCAGGACATCGCTCCGTCGCGACTTCCAGCCGATTGACGCCAGGGATCTGCCAAAGTTGAATCTTTGAAAAGTTTATCCTTTAATCGGGTATCCCCACCTCCATGACCTCCACCACCTTGAGGGATGACGATAATCTCTCGCTCCCCAAAATTTTTGGTGAGGTGGATCTCATCCTCATCCTTCTCTTCCCATGGTTGTTTTTCCTTGATCCAAGCTTCTACTCTGCCTTTAGTTCCGTTAAAAGCAATTCGATAGCCTTCATATGGTGAGTATGTTGTGAGCGAATAGCTCACCTGCACGTCATTTTTGTATTTGATTTGCACCGCCATTTTATCATAAATATTGATATCCTCCCGGAAGACACAGCCATCTCTTTGGTAGCCATCATACTGTTCATTTTCTACATAAAGCTTAGTCAAGTGAGTACTTTTGGTGATATCCCAATGGAAGTCACATTTATCAGCAAAGGCACAATCACGACAGTTATTCCCTCTATAGGGGCCATTTTTTCCATAAAACTCCAACTTACCGAAAGCAAAAACCTCCTCTGGATCCGAATCGATCCACCAGTTCAACAAGTCAAAGTGGTGCGTAGACTTATGTACCAAAAGTGTCCCGCTTTTTTCCTTGTACCCATGCCATCTTCTGAAATAATCTGCACCATGGGAAGTATCCAGATACCAGTGAAAATCCACTGAAGTCAAGGTTCCAATTTCACCAGATCGGAGAATTTCATATAACTTCTGGCGATGTGGAGAATAGCGGTAGTTGAACGTTACAATCAATCGCTTTCCAGACTTTCGCTCAGCATCCAAGATAGCCTGGCATTTGAATTCGTCCGTGGTCATTGGCTTTTCGGAAATCACATTGATTCCAGAATTAAGCCCTTTGATAATAAACTCATGGTGAGTTGAATCCATTGTAGTCACAATCAAGACATCAGGTTTGGTCTTGGCAAGCATCTCATCCGCATCTGCAAAAAGTGGGCAATCTGCGCCAATGAATTCTTTACCATAACGGAGTCTGCCTTCATTTTTATCACTCAAGCCTACAAACTCCACCTGATCTTTGTACACACGCATTACATCACGACCAAACATAGAACAGCCTCGAACTCCGGTCCCGATTAATGCCAATCTCATCTTTTCACCCGGACGATCCCAGGTGGTCAATGCTTCGGCTATGGGATGAACGAAGAATGATCCTGCCAGGAGCGAGCCTCCTTTGGCTATAAAATCTCTACGTGATTGAGTTTGATTCTTATCCATGAAATTTTGGGGTTTCGGGTTGTGAAAAAGTAAGGTAAGTAATTCTATTTTTTTTTATTCGTTGATTTACGGAATCGATTTTTATTTCGGACAAGCGGTTTTAAAATCAACTTTGCAAATCATTTGGTCTATTTTAGCGTTTCTGAAAATAAGTATGGACCGAACGATTTCTTTCCGAGGACTTTTTCGAATTAGCAGACCGATCAACTTACTACTGGTAGGATTTGCACAGTTGATGGCTGCTTATTTTTTGGTGGAGACAAATAACCAAGGCCTGCCTGTTTTTAAGGATTACAATTTGTATTTGATCGTATTTTCCACAATCATAATTACTGCAGCAGGCTACATGATCAATGACTATTACGATGTAAAAATCGATTATGTCAATCGACCTCATGAAGTGGTAGTCGGCAAAGGAATCAAGCGTAGAATGGTACTTTTTCTTCACACTTTTCTGAATCTAACAGGAGTAGGATTAGGATTCGTAGTGGCTCCAAGAATCGGAATCATTAATTTTATTGCAGCTTTTCTCCTTTGGCTTTATAGCAATCGCCTCAAGCGAAAACCTTTCGTAGGGAATCTTACAGTAGCTTTTTTGACTGGATTAGCTATATATCTAGTCGGATTTTATTACCAAAAGTCCCTATTGCTTGTCCTCACTTACGCAATCTTTGCGTTCTATCTCAACCTGATTCGAGAGATCATCAAAGACATTGAGGATCGACATGGCGATCGAAAGCATGGCTGCAGGACTCTTCCCATTGTGATAGGTTTTCGCAAAACCAAGGACGTAATTTTCCTGATTGCAATTTGCTTCGTTTCAACGATTTTGATCATTACTTTTGAGATCAACAAACCGTATCTTTTCTACTATTTTGGAGGTTTGGGGATATTCTTCATGTACTTTATGTACAAAATCTATCAAGCTGATCGCAAGGCTCACTTTTCTAAATTAAGCATGTTTGCTAAGATTTTGATGCT
>CAWUWQ010000343.1:0-19899 GCA_963926065.1 uncultured Algoriphagus sp. | reverse complement strand
GCGCCAAAAAGTATCGATTTGCTGTGCTTTACTTCCTGACCCTCAGGTATTATTCTTCGATGAGCCCATGATTGGCTTAGATCCTAAAGCCATCAAGAATACGCGACAGGTTTTTAAGGAGCTGAAAAATCAGGGAAAAACCATTCTAGTGAGTACACACCTCATCGATAGTGTGGAAAGCATTGCCGACCGAATTATGATTTTGAAGGATGGGCGAATTATTGGAAATGATAGTATTGCTAACCTTAAAATGCAGGCAGAACAAGGCGCTGGTGTGTCATTGGAAGATTTGTTTTTAGAATTGACTAAGGATGCGTGAGATCAAACTATTACTGAGAAAAGATCTCTTGATCTTACTCAATAATCTCAAACTGATTCTTAAAAATCCACTCCGATTATTTCCCTATGCTGCGATAATTGGGTATTTCTTCTTTATGTACTGGTTGCGTCTAGGGAATACTGATGAGAGTGGAACTCCTGAAATTCCCGAATTGGATACTAATGGGCTTCCAGAAGTTGATTTTCCTGTCCAAAATATTGTAGGTGGGGTGACAATGCTAGCATTGATTTTTTTGATCTATCAACTCTATCGGGCGACCAAAAAGAATGTCAGCTTTTTTAAAATGGCAGATGTTAATTTGCTTTTCACAGCTCCTGTCAAGCCAGAAAATCTCCTGATTTATTATATGGGGAGATCGATTCTACCTTCTCTAGGCGGAGCCGCATTGTTTACCTTCTATGGTATCAGTCAATCTGCTGATAAACTGGATCTGGGTTTTGGGAATTTGTTCTTTACTGTACTATCTGTAGGCTTCTTTTTCTTTTTAATTCAACCGATTCGGTTCTTGGTTTACACGCTACATACCAAGTTTGGGATACTGGAATACATCAAAATTGGGATAATCATTTTTGCGATTTTACTCGGTGGGATGATTCTGATCCCAGGTTTGATGGCAGAGAAGTTTTGGCAGGGTATGTTTTCTTGGATCGCATCACCTTGGTTTGATCTATTTCCGATAGTAGGTTGGAGTAGGGGGATTATGTCTTATTGGTCTCATGAAAATTGGATTCTATCCTCGGCTTTTGTTGGCCTTTATTGCTTGTTCTATTTTGTGGTGTTGAAATTGGTGATTCAGTTTTCAGGCTACTATTACGAAGATGTATTAGAAGTGACCAAATCCAATGAGGAAAAACTGGAAAAGGTAAGAGGGAAGAAGGAGCAAAGTGAAGCTAATTTCAGTCTGAATACCAAAAAGAAGTTGGCTTTGCCTGATTTTGGCCCGGGTGCTAAGGCTTTCTATTGGCGTAACTATATCCATGCTTCCCGCCAGGATTTTCATCCTTTGTTTGGAGTTTATTCCCTGATTATGGTAGGATTAGGAATTCTATTTGCGATCCTCTCTTTGTTTGATTGGTTTTCACACATCGTGATTTACGGGTATTTGCTCATTCTTATTATCATTTACTTCCTTGCCGGTACAGGTAGGGCAAATATTGGGGATTTAAAAAAGCCATTTTTTTACTTAGTTCCCGCAAGTTGGAGCGCTAAGTTTTGGAACATGATCAAGTTGGACTTGGTGCAACTGCTGCTTTTCTGCACGGTCTTGATAGTGCCCACAGTATTGATCGCAGGGTTGGATTGGTTGGTGATTCCAAGTTTTTTGATTGGGATAACAGCCTTTTACCTTACCGGCTTGGGGATCAACATGATTCCTCAGATCGGATTGGATGAGGGTTGGGACCGAGTATTGATCAAACCATTGATGATTGGAGGCATTTTGCTTTTTGGCTTAATCCCCGCAGGTATTGCTTCTATCATAGCTTTTGCGGTCAGTAAGCAGTTTGTCTGGGCATTGTTGACTTTATCCGTAGGGATGACTTTTGTTGCCTTAATTTTGGTTCATGTCACCTTGGATATCTTGAAGCGATTGGAATTCAAAGAACTCTAGGTCACGGAATTTTATTTTGTTTTACAGGTTCGAATCCCTTTGACCCAGAAAATTCCTGTAATTTTGTCCTTCCAAAAGTAAAAACTATGATTTACAACTCTATTATTGAAACCATCGGAAATACCCCGATGATCCGCTTAAACAAGTTGAATAAAGGCATCAAAGGCGAGGTCCTAGTGAAAGTCGAATATTTCAACCCAGGCAATTCCATGAAAGATCGAATGGCGATCAAAATGGTGGAGGATGCCGAAAAAGCAGGATTGCTCAAGCCAGGAGGGACAATCATCGAAGGGACAAGTGGTAATACTGGAATGGGCTTGGCGCTTGTTGCCATCACAAAAGGCTACAAATGTATTTTTACCATGGCAGATAAACAGTCAAAAGAGAAAATCGATATTCTAAAAGCAGTAGGAGCAGAGGTAATAGTTTGTCCAACAAACGTTTCCCCTGAGGATCCCAGGTCTTATTATTCTGTAGCAAAGAAACTGAATGCAGATATTCCTAATTCTTTTTACCCAAATCAGTACGATAACCTTTCTAATGCCTTAGCTCATTACGAGACCACTGGACCTGAGATATGGAATGATACCGATGGTAAAATCACCCATTATGCAGCGGGTGTGGGTACTGGCGGATCGATGTGCGGGACTGCAAAATATTTAAAAGAACAAAATCCTGATGTGGTGACCGTAGGAATTGACACCTATGGATCAGTTTTTAAGAAATATAAAGAGACCGGTATTTTTGATGAGAAGGAAGTTTATCCTTACCTCACCGAAGGGATTGGAGAAGATATTCTTCCAAAGAATGTTGACTTCGACATGATTGATCATTTTGTCAAAGTGACTGATAAGGATGCCGCAGTCATGACCCGTAGGTTAGCAAAAGAGGAAGGACTTTTTATAGGTTGGTCTTGCGGATCTGCTGTACACGGTGCTTTGGAATGGGCAAAAGAAAATCTAAAGGAAGGTGATCAAATGGTGATCATACTTCCTGATCACGGCACGCGCTATTTAGGAAAAGTCTACAATGATGAGTGGATGCGTAATCATGGATTCTTAGAAGACAAAACATTCTCGACCGCACGAGACATTATTGCCCAACGAAACGGTAGTTACACCATTGTTTCCGCACAAAAGACAGATTCTGTTAAATCTGCAATAGGTTTGATGAATAAAACTAGTGTCTCACAGATTCCTGTAATGGAAAATGGAGAGGTAATAGGCTGCCTAACCGACAATAAGCTTTTGGCGCGCATAATTGACAATCCCAGCCTGAAAGATGCCCATGTATCTGATGTAATGGAGGACTCCATGAAATTTGTAGCGTTGGATAGTACCTTGGATGTACTTTCATCTATGGTTGAAAAAGAGAAAGCTGTTTTGGTTCGAGATACTCAGAACCAAATTCACATCATCACGAAGCACGATATTCTCGAAGCTTTTACGAAGTAATACTCAATGGATCGTAGAAAATTAGAAGAGATTATAGCTGGAGGAGTAGATTTTCAGATCCAAGAAATATTGGAAAAGGCCTGGGTTTTATTTAAAGCCCGGGCCGCTTTTCATATTGGGTTTATGTTTGTGATCGGAAGTATTCAGGCAGCTTTTACAATCTACTTAGAGGAATTTCTTTCAATCTTCACCATTCTTTTGGCTCCCGCCTTGGTTGCGGGATTTTACTTAGTTGCCAATCGAATCAGTCAGGAAGAATATGTCGACTTTCAAAATTATTTTGATGGTTTCAAGTACTGGCTTCTTGTGGTTACTATCAATTTGGTCAGTGGGATTTTGACAGTTTTAGGCATTATTGCACTGATTATTCCTGGTGTTTATCTAGGAGTTGGGTATGTTTTCGCTATGCTTTTTGGGGTTTTCGGGGGATTTGATTTTTGGACGTCCATGGAGTACAGCAGAAGATTGGTTCACACGAATTGGTGGAAGTTTTTTGGGTTTCTTTTGGTCTTGGTACTTTTAAATATTGCTGGTTTACTTGCTTTGCTGATCGGTCTTTTGGTAACGGTTCCAGTGACTTATCTTTCGATTTATGTGCTTTTTGAGGAGTTGACTAAGGAAGCGGCAGAGGAAATCGAGGAAAAAGCTTAATACTATTCATGTGTTAGGATCATAGCTTCTAACCTTGCACTGCCTTTTTCAGTAAAATTCTTTACAGCTGTTTCTGAGTTTTCAGGAGGCATCATTGCTTTGGAAAAATATACCCTCACTTTTCCCGGTCGAAGGAGAATAGAACCCCGCTTCATAATACGGTCAGCTCCGATCACAGCCATGGGAAGAATGGGGATGCGGGTTTCGATAGCAAGCCGAAAAGCTCCTCCTTGAAAAGGAAGCAAGGTGTTTTTGGTGTTGTTTCTAGTTCCTTCTGGAGCTACGACTATTGAGATTCCTTTTTTCAAAAAAACGATCAACCGTTCTACGCTTAGTCTTCTGGATTCTGTATCTCCACGATCTACCCAGACTGCAAGCTTTCCGACAATTGTCCCAAAAACGGGAATTTTGGAAAGTTCTTTTTTTCCAATGGCTCTTATTTCTTGAGGGATACAAAGCGGAATCATTGGCGCATCTACAAAGGAACGATGATTGAATATGTAAATGTAGGAGGTGCTTTTATCGATATGTTCTAGGCCATGAACTTCAAATCGGATACCTGATAGAGCGGCCCAGATTCCTGCCCAAAGCCGGATAAATACAAAAGAGATTTTATCTCCTCGATCACTAATTAAAAGCGGTAGAACAATAAAAAGCCCAAAGACCAGCATTAACAGGATAAAAATAAGGCCAGAATACAGGGTATAAATCCATTGGAAGAATTTGATCATCCGGAATTTTAGTTAAATTTGGATTCGTAATATATCCTTTCACTCTTTGCTTGCAAAGCCCTATTCTGAATTCAATCAGCTTAGGGCTTTTTTCATTTCAATTTTAATCTGATTCTTAGACAAAATCATCTAAAAGCACATACTTCCGTAAAAATAGTCTTCATTTCATCTGGTTTTAATCTGTTTTTTAGAGGTCATATGGAATGCCCTGGATAATCATTCTCCTGTGTGAGAAATTTTCTTATGGGCATTTCGCGTGATAATTTTTCAAATATCATAAAAACCTTACCTTTGCAGTCCGTTCGAGTGAATGGGGTGAGTTGACATTGGTTAATTCATTGATTTACAACTAAAAACCGGCAGTCCGATGACCCTTAGACTGTTGCTTAACTAGGGTCAAAAGTATTATGTCTAACAAAGCAGAATTTAACTGGGAAGATTTCGAAACCAAAGGTTTTGGTGAAGGGTATTCCAAAGCGCAGCGTGAGCAAATGGCGGCAATGTATGAGAATACATTGAACGAAATCACAGAGAAGGAAGTGATTAAAGGTACCGTTGTAGGAGTAAACGACAAAGATGTGATCATCAATATCGGGTTCAAATCCGATGGATTGGTTCCATTGTCAGAATTCAGAGATTTAGAGTCAATCAAAGTAGGTGATACTGTAGAGGTATTCATCGAAGAGCAGGAAAACTACCTAGGTCAGTTAATCCTTTCTCGTAAGAAAGCGAAGATCGTTCGTGCTTGGAAAGACATCGAAGATGCACTTGAGTTCGACAACGTGATCGAAGGTCTAGTAAAAAGAAGAACTAAAGGTGGTCTTATCGTAGATATCTACGGTGTTGAGGCATTCTTGCCAGGTTCTCAGATCGACGTGAAACCTATCCGTGATTTCGATATCTATGTAGGTAAGAAAATGGAAGTGAAAGTGGTGAAAATCAACCACGCAAATGATAACGTAGTGGTATCTCACAAGGTGTTGATCGAGAAAGATCTCGAGAAGCAGAAAGCTGAGATCCTAAACAACCTTGAGAAAGGTCAAGTATTGGAAGGTGTGATCAAGAACATGACCAACTTCGGTGTATTCATCGATCTTGGAGGTGTAGATGGTCTACTTCACATTACAGATATCTCTTGGGGACGTATCAATCATCCAGAAGAAGTATTGCAGCTTGACCAGAAGGTTCAGATTGTAGTGCTTGATTTTGATGATGATAAGAAGCGAATTTCTTTAGGTATGAAGCAATTGACAGCTCATCCTTGGGATTCATTAGCTGCTAGCCTTGAGGTTGGAAGCAGAGTAAAAGGTAAGATTGTAAATGTAGCTGACTATGGTGCATTCCTTGAGCTTGCTGCTGGTGTTGAAGGCTTGATCCACGTTTCAGAAATGAGCTGGTCACAGCATTTGAGAAACCCTGCAGATTTTGTTAAAGTGAGTGACGAAGTGGAAGCAGTAGTATTGACTTTAGATAAGGATGATCGTAAAATGTCGCTTGGTATCAAGCAGTTGACTGAGGATCCTTGGACGAAAGCTGATATGAATACTAAATATGCTGTAGGTTCTAAGCATAAAGGTGTAGTAAGAAACTTGACAAACTTCGGTCTTTTCCTTGAGTTGGAAGAGGGAATCGACGGTTTGGTACACGTATCTGACTTATCTTGGACTAAGAAAATCAAGCACCCTTCTGAGTTTGTGAAGGTAGGAGATGAGCTAGAAGTATCCGTTCTTGAGCTTGACGTAGACAATAGAAGACTCGCACTTGGTCATAAGCAGTTGGAAGAAAATCCTTGGGACACGTTCGAATCTGTATTCCCAGTAGGATCTGTTCATAAGTGTACTGTCAATTCTAAGAATGACAAAGGTGCAGTACTTGAGCTTCCTTACGGACTAGAAGGATTTGCGACAATCAAAAACCTTGAGAAAGAAGATGGTTCTCAGGTTGAGGTTGGAGAGTCTCTTGAATTCAAAGTTTCTGAGTTCTCTAAAGATGACAAGCGAATAGTTCTTTCTCACACAGCGATGTTCAAAGAAGAAGCTAAGCCAGCAAAGAAGGCTGTAACTAAGAAGAAAGAAGATTCTTCTGATTCAGGTTCTTCCTCCTCTTCCTCTTCTTCCGCACCAGCTGAGAAGTCTACACTAGGTGACTTGGATGCTCTTGCTGAATTGAAAGAGAAAATGGAAGGAAAGAAGTAATTCCTTATTCAGAATTTTGAAAATAGTAAAAAGTGTCTGCCGAGAGGTGGACACTTTTTTTTTAGGGAATTGATAGAGTCTTTTATCTCTGTTATTTCAGATGACACCCTTAATAATCAATTTCCTATTGCCATAGGGCAAAAAAAAAGCATTCGCCGCGGCGAATGCTTTTGATTGAGGTCGAGAGCGGATTCGAACCGCTGTACGAGGTTTTGCAGACCTCTGCCTAGCCACTCGGCCACTCGACCAATCTCAATTGGAATGCAAATGTAGGTATTATCTCTATTCTGCCAAAAAAGGAATTACTTATTTTCAAATTGGCGGAAATATATTGATTGATCAAGTGCAGATTCTGGCTTGGAAAAAAGTATTTGAGGTTGATTCTCAGAAGCCTACGTTTGAAAAGCAAAAAATACTTTATTTATAATAATTCTAAATTGTAAACGGGGGATTATAAGACTCATAACTTGCTTAAAATCAATTAAATACCAATTCAATTGATATCCTTTACAAACAGTGTTGAGGTTTGAATCCATGTTTGAAAAATAGCCTTCGGGTAGTACCTTTGCAGGGGTTATAGAAAACCATTTAATCTATTTAATTAGCTAAAATATGTTATCAAAACGCTCGTTAGTAGGGGTTCGATCGAATTTCCACATGCTAGCATTGCTGTTTTTCATGCTGATAGGGACACAAGCTTTTGCGGTTGATCCTTCAGTAGTTGAAAGTCCAGAAGCAGTAGCAGCAGGCAATGCAATATTTAAGGCCAACTGCAGTACCTGCCACAAGTTGGATCAAAAATATATAGGTCCTGCATTAAGAGGAGTTACAGATAGAAGGGATCCGGTTTTGGTTAAAAGCTGGATCAAAAATTCTGGTGCCATGATAGCTTCCGGAGATCCTTACGCAGTGGCATTGTATAAGGAATATAACAACTCTGTTATGCCTGCTTACGGTTTCTTAAGCGATGCTGATTTAGGGAATATCTTATCCTACATCGAATATGGGGACAAAGTAGATCCGGCCGCGGCCGCTGCTGCTGCTGCAGGAACTTCCGATGGAGGTGCCGTTGCTACAGGAGGAGGAATTCCAAACGAATATCTGACTGGAATTTTGGTTGTATTGGTGGTAGTTCTTCTTTTGATCTTGGTGGTACTCGGTTTGATTATTTCAGTTCTGTCGAAATACCTGACCAATCAAGATCTTGACGAAAGCGATAAAGAATTCGTAAACCAGAAATTCCAATTTGGTAAAATCCTAAAGAGCGATGGTTTCATTATTATTGTTACTGCCTTGGTAGTGGCGATGGTAGCGAAGACTGCTATTGACGGATTGTATTCAGTAGGTGTGCAGCAAGGTTATGCTCCAGAGCAGCCGATTGCATATTCTCACGCACTCCATGCAGGTACTTTAGAGATCGCTTGTCAGTATTGCCATACTGGAGTTGAGATCGGCAAATCTGCAAATATCCCTTCTGCCAATATTTGCATGAATTGCCATACGCACATTCAAAATTTGGAAGGTAAGGAAGGGGTTTCACCTGAAATTCAAAAAATCTATGATGCCGTAGATAACAATAAGCCTATTGAGTGGGTGCGAGTACACAACCTTCCTGATCTAGCCTATTTCAATCACTCGCAGCACGTGAAAGTGGGAGGTATTGAATGCCAAACTTGTCACGGACCTATCCAGGAAATGGAAGTAGTAGGTCAGCACAGTTCGTTGACCATGGGTTGGTGTATTGATTGTCACAGACAAACAGAAGTTGTAACAGCAGGAAATGCTTATTACGATAAGTTGGTTCAGCTTCATTCAGACTCCAAAGATGCTTTGAAGGTCAAAGATATTGGAGGCTTGGAGTGTGCGAAATGCCACTATTAATTCATCATTCTATTTGAAAATTCATTCTAGATTATAATGAAGGAAAATAAAAAAACATACTGGAAAGGACTTGAGCAGCTCAATAACGATCCAGAGTTTGTAAAGAACGCCGATAAAGAATTTGTCGAGCTTCCGTCAAGCTTAAGCGAAGATGGAGGGTCTTCAAGAAGAGACTTTCTTAAAGTAATGGGTTTCAGTTTGGCAGCAGCATCATTAGCGGCTTGTGAGGCTCCAATAAGAAAGGCGATCCCTTATGTAAACAAGCCGGTTGATATCAACCCTTCTATTCCTAATTACTACGCTTCTACTTATTCTACTGGTGGTGACTATGCATCTATCGTAGTAAAAACGAGAGAGGGGAGACCGATCAAAATTGACGGAAACTCACTTTCTCCTATTAATAAAGGAAAAGTTAATGCCATCGTAGAAGGATCTATTCTTTCTCTGTATGACAAAGAGAGATTAGCCAGTCCTTACATTAGTGGTGAAAAATCGGATTGGGTTACGATAGATGCACAGGTTAAAGCGAAGTTTGCTTCTGCTGGAAATGTAAAGATTGTATCCAATACTATTCTTTCTCCTTCTACGCTAAAAGCTATTCAGATTTTTTCCGATGCAGTCGGTGGAGCAGAGCTTATTCAGTATGATCCTATTTCAAATTATGGTATTAAGAAAGCAGCTGAGACCTATTATGGTACTGCAGTTATTCCTTCTTATTCATTTGATAAAGCGAAGACGATTGTTTCTTTCGGAGCAGACTTTTTAGGTACTTGGATTTCTCCAATTGAATTTGCTGGCCAATACGCTAAGACTCGAAAGATTAGCAATGAGCACCGCGAAATGTCCCGTCATTATCAGTTTGAATCGAATCTATCGATGACTGGTGCAAATGCTGATTACAGAACCCCAATCAGAGCTTCTCAAAGCGGATTGGCTGTATTAGCACTTTATAACGCTATTGCAAAAAAATCTGGAGCAACTCAAGTTTCTGCTGGAGCAGTTGAAATAACGCATTTAGACAAAGCCGCAAATGATCTTTGGGTTAGTAAAGGTGCATCACTTGTAGTATCTGGATCTAATGATCCGAATGTACAAGTTGTGATCAATGCGATCAATGAGATGCTAGGTGCAAATGGAACGACAGTTGATTTTGCAAATCCAGTTCATTTCAGAAAAGGTGATGATGCTCGAATGAATCAATTCGTTGCAGAATTGAAAGCGGGACAAGTTGGAGGAGTAATTTTCTACAACTGTAATCCAGTTTATGATTTCGCAAAAGGAGCTGAAATTGCTGAAGGTATTGCTAAGGCAAAAGTAAGTTTGGCAACAAACGGTACAATGGATGAGACTTCATCTTTGGTACAAATGGTTGCGCCAGATCACCATTACCTAGAGTCTTGGAATGATTTCGAGCCGAAGCGTGGACATTTCTCTCTTTCTCAGCCGACGATCTCTCCTTTGTTTGATTCTAGACAAGCACAGGAATCTTTCCTTGTTTGGGGTGGATCTACTGCTAATTATTTTGATTTTCTTCAGTCAGTTTGGCAAAATGAGGTCTATACCTTGGTCGAAACTGCTGGTGATTTCCAAGAGTTTTGGGATACTACCTTATATAATGGGGTTTTGGCAATTGATTCCACAGCCGCAGCACCTACTCCAGTCGGAGATGTGTCTGCTGCAGCTGCCGCTGTTGCGAAAGCATCAACAACTGATAACACAAGCCCTGAATTGGTGATTTATTCTAAAGTAGGAATAGGAAATGGTATTTATGCCAACATTCCTTGGCTACAAGAGATGGCAGATCCAATCACTAAGGCGACTTGGGATAACTATCTGACTGTTTCTCAGAAATGGGCTACAGAGAATGGAGTTACCATGTATGAAGAAAATACAGGAAAGGCATCGATAACTGTAAATGGTAAATCACTGGTCGTTCCGATCATGATTCAGCCTGGTCAGGCAGATGGTACTTTTGGTTTGGCGTTAGGATATGGAAGAACCAAAGCTGGAAGAGTAGCAAACGGAGTAGGTGTAAATGCTTACGAATTGCTTGATGCTTCAAAAGGCTTTGTCAATTTCGATATTACTGCTGGAGTAGAAGTTACTGTTACTGAAGATAAATACAAAATTGCAAGAACGCAGACTCATCAAACTTTCATGGGACGTGAAAACGTAATCCAAGAAGCCACTTTAGGTGAATACAAGCAGGATGCAGGAGCTGGAAGATATCATCCGGAAGTTTATAAAGATGGCGAATTTATCAAGCCATCTAAGATTTCGCTTTGGAAAGGGCATCAATATAGCCAACATCACTGGGGTCTTGCCATAGACATGAATTCCTGTATTGGATGTAGCGCATGTTCTATTGCTTGTCAGGTGGAGAATAACGTGGCAGTAGTTGGTAAGCAGGAAGTATTGAATCGAAGAGAAATGGCTTGGATCAGAATTGATCGCTATTATTCTTCAGATGCTCCGGCAGATGATTTGAAAGCATTGGAAATCGCAGCTGATAATCCAGAAGTGACTTTCCAACCGATGATGTGTCAGCAGTGTAACAATGCACCATGTGAGACAGTATGTCCAGTGGCAGCAACTACACACTCATCTGAAGGTCTAAACCAAATGACATACAACAGATGTATTGGTACAAGATATTGTGCAAACAACTGTCCTTATAAGGTCCGTCGATTCAACTGGTTTAAGTACCACGATAACAAAGACTTCGCTGGAGTCAATGTTGCCCAGAATGATGACCTAGGCAAAATGGTATTGAATCCGGACGTCACCGTACGAGTACGAGGTGTGATGGAGAAATGCTCAATGTGTGTGCAGCGTATTCAGGCTGGTAAATTGACAGCCAAGCGTGAGAAGCGAAAAGTACAAGATGGCGAAATCAATGTGGCTTGTGCTGTAGCTTGTCCTACCGATGCCTTGGTATTTGGAGACATGAATGATGCAAATAGCCAAGTTTCTAAGCTTCTTAAGATTGAGGAGAACAACACCTCAGCATTGAAAGAGGTTGGCGAAGAAAGAGCTTACCATGTATTGGAAGAGATCAACGTTAGTCCCAACGTTTGGTACTTTACCAAAATCAGAAATAAAGACAAAAACGAAGCGTAATCTTAATTTTATAAACTATGCAGGTTACTTCATCCGTACGAGATCCATTAGTTACCGGGGGTAAAACCTACCACGATGTCACACATGATGTGTGCCGTCAAGTAGAAGGAAAACCATCTTTAGGTTGGTTCCTTGCTTTCCTTACCGCTGCCGGAGTATTAGCTCTAGGATCGATTGCAATTATTGCTACTCTCTGGGAAGGGATTGGCATGTGGGGTCTAAATAAAACTGTGGGTTGGGCCTGGGATATCACCAATTTTGTTTGGTGGGTTGGTATCGGTCACGCAGGTACTTTGATCTCAGCAGTATTGTTGCTTTTCAGACAGAAATGGAGAACATCCATTAACAGAGCTGCAGAGGCGATGACCATTTTCGCTGTTATTTGTGCTGCGATGTTCCCTGTTATTCACATGGGGCGTCCTTGGCTTGGAGCTTATTGGGCACTTCCGCTTCCAAATACTTTTGGATCACTATGGGTTAATTTCAACTCACCGCTTCTTTGGGACGTGTTTGCGATCTCCACCTATTTCTCAGTTTCATTAGTATTCTGGTATATTGGTTTGATCCCTGATTTTGCCACTATCCGAGACAGAGCTACAGGTTTGAGAAAGACTATTTATGGTGCACTTTCATTCGGTTGGGATGGTGCTGCCAAAACTTGGATGCGATACGAGTCAGTATCTTTAATCCTTGCAGGTTTGGCTACACCTCTAGTACTTTCCGTACACACGATTGTATCTTTTGACTTTGCAACTTCAGTTATCCCCGGATGGCATACCACGATTTTCCCTCCATATTTCGTTGCTGGGGCGATTTTCTCTGGTTTTGCAATGGTTTTGACCTTGATGATTGTAACCCGAAAAGTTTTCAAACTTGAAGATTATATCACCATTGGGCATATCGAGTTAATGAATATTGTAATCATCGTAACGGGTTCTATCGTAGGTGTTGCATACATTACAGAGTTCTTTATAGCCTGGTATTCTGGGGTAGAACCTGAGTTCTATGCCTTTTATAATAGAGCGACGGGCCCATACTTTTGGGCATATTGGACCATGATGACTTGTAATGTGGTTTCTCCACAATTGTTCTGGATTAAGAAAATCAGAACTTCAATCGCAGCAACATTTGCATTATCTATTGTTGTGAATATAGGTATGTGGTTTGAACGATTTGTAATTATTGTAACCTCACTTCACAGAGACTATTTACCATCTTCTTGGGCGATGTTCTACCCAACATGGGCTGACGTGGGAGTTTATCTGTTTACGTTTGGACTATTCTTTACCTTATTCTTCTTGTTTGCAAAGTTTTTCCCAGTGATCAACATGGCAGAAGTAAAGGCAGTATTGAAATCTTCATCTGAAAAAGTGTCTAAATAATCATGGAAAGAGATACACATTTTGTTTTAGGAGTATTTGACGATGAGGACGTTTTACTCCACGCAGTAGAAGAGGTGAGAGCCAGCGGAGTGAAAATCGACGAGGTTTATTCTCCTTATCCGGTTCACGGATTAGACGAAGTTCTTGGCTACAAAAGAAGTCGTTTGCCTATCGCAGCCTTTTTATTCGGCATGTTAGGTACTACTCTGGCTTTGACCATGCAGTACTATATGATGAGCTTTGACTGGCCTATGATTATTGGTGGTAAAGATTATGCTTCCTTCCCCGCTTTCATTCCAGTTACATTTGAAATGACTGTTCTACTGGCAGCTTTCGGTATGGTGGGTGTTTTCATGATCAGCTCTAATCTTAAGCCTTGGGCCCAACCTAGAATATTTGACTTGAGAAGCACTGATGATAAACACATCATGGCTATTGATATTGCGAATAATTCTGCAATTGATTTAGTTGCAATTGAAGCAATTCTTAAATCTTCTGGAGCTACAGAGGTTAATAAAAAAAGTTTTGAATAGTAAATCTGGAACGATGAAGATTACTAATACTTATAGATTACTTTCATTTGCAATGGCTGGATTACTTCTGGTTGGTTGCAAGGCTGAAGGGAATGATCAGGGTCTTGAATATGCCCCTCAGATGTATCACTCAGTGGCTTATGAGCCATTGTCACAAATCACAGATGAATCCCAAGGATCTTGGCTTTCCACACGTGAGGATGGAAAAGGGGAGTATTACAACAGTAATATTCATAACCTTAATAACATGAATATGAGAGAGCCGGTAGCGAATACCGTTCCTCGTAATAAAAATGGTTATCTGCCTTACAGATTGAAGACTTCCGAATTGGAATTAGCCGGACAAACAGTGAGGAACCCATTTGAGCCAACAGATCAAGTATTGGCTGAAGGAGAGCAGTTGTTCCTCAACTATTGTTCTACTTGCCATGGAAAAGGTGGACAAGGTGATGGAAAGGCTGGAATGAAGATTGGCGGGGTCGCGAATCTAACCGGAGGAGCCTATTTAGGTTTACCAGAAGGACATATTTTCCATGTGATCACAAAAGGAAAAGGCAGAATGGGAGCTCATGGTTCTCAAATCCTTCCTGAGGATCGTTGGAAGATCGTTTCGTACGTAAAACAAAAAATTCAAGGTGGTCAAGGTGCACAAACTCCTGTAGTAGCTGAGGCCGAAGTATCAACTGAAGGAACTCCAGCAAATTAATTATGGCTCACGACGCACAACACTATAATCTGGATCAAAAGGTTGTTTTGACCGCCGCTACCAAAAAGTCTATTTTGACTGTTTTGGGAATAGGTGCAGTACTTCTTGTTATCGGTATTTTGATGGGCATCTTCGGAGGTCACGCTGAAGAAGGTGCAGAAGTAGCTGCTCATCCATTTCATTGGTATGAAAGACTCTATGCCAATCTTTGGATCAACAATGTTTATTTTACTGGTATTGCAATTATAGGAGTTTTCTTCTTTGCTATTCAGTATGCTGCGCAGGCAGGATGGTCTGCACCTATCGTAAGGGTGATGCTTTCATTTGGAAATTGGTTGCCATATGCTGCAGTTTTAATGATTGCAACTTTCTTTATAGCAAACCACGATCTATTCCACTGGACGCATAGTGCTTTGTTTGACAAAGCTTCTCCTGAATATGATAGAATCATTGACGGAAAAGGTGCTTTCTTTTATTGGCCTATGGCTAAAGGAACATTCCCAGTATTCTACATTTTTAGAATGGTTTTATTCTTTGGTTTCTGGGTATTCTTTTTCAATAAGTTAAAGAGTCTAACCTACGCTGAAGACTCCCTTGGAGGAAGTACTTCATGGTATAAGATCAGAAGCATGTCGGCTTTCTTTATCATCTTCTTTGCAGTTTCATCTTCGATAGCTGCTTGGGATTGGGTTATGTCTATAGACACACACTGGTTCTCCACTCTTTTTGGATGGTATGTATTCTCTTCTTGGTTTGTTGCAGGTCTTTCTGCTATGACGTTGCTTACAATCTTTCTTAAAGGAGAAGGTTATCTTGAAATGGTCAATGAAAACCATATTCATGACTTGGGCAAATTCGTTTTTGGATTCACTATTTTCTGGACTTATTTATGGTTTTCCCAGTTTCTATTGATCTATTATGCCAACATACCTGAAGAATCAGTTTACTTTATTGAGAGGTTGAGCTCTGACGTGTATGGACCGTTCATTTTTGTAAACATAGCGATGAACTTTGTGCTACCCTTCCTAGTTTTAATGACAAGAAATGCAAAAAGACATGGTGTATTTCTTAAACTGGTTTGTTCACTTATTATAGCAGGTCACTGGGTAGATTTCTTCTTGATGGTACAACCTGGTACTCTTGGACATAACGGAGGAGTAGGATTCATGGAAGTTGGAATGTTTCTAGTTTATGGTTCAGCAATGGCGTTGGTAGTGTTAGGGGGCTTAGCCAAAGGGAATTTGATTCCTAAAAATCACCCAATGCTTGAAGAGAGTTATCATCATCACATTTAATAACAGCCTAAAAAATTAAGGTATGTACGGATTTCTGATTGGAGTAGGTGTTCTATTATTATTGTCCATTATTTGGATGGTCTATAGAATCCAAACGTTGGTTACAGTAGTAAAAGGCTCTGATAAAAAAATAGCCTCTGGAAGTAATAAAGTGAATGCGATGTTATTTATCGTGTTCTTGGTAGGATTAGGGGCTTTAATGTTCTGGTATTCCATCAAAGAATTTGACAACTATCAATTACCTATTGCATCTGAGCATGGGATCGTGACAGATCAGTTGTTCTGGATTACAATGGCAGTTACTGGTGTGGTTTTCTTAATTACACACGTTTTACTGTTTGTTTTCCCATACAAATATCAGTACAGCGAAAACCGAAAAGCTTCCTTTTATCCTGACAACAATAAGCTAGAAATTATCTGGACTGTTGTTCCGGGAATCGTATTAGCTGGTTTAGTTATTTCTGGTTGGATGGCTTGGTCTGATATCACTGCTCCTGCTCCTGAGAAGGCTCATGTTGTAGAGATTATGGGCTATCAGTTTGCTTGGGAAGTAAGATACCCTGGGACGGACAATGTATTAGGGGATTATGATTATCGATTGATTACTGCTTCTAATTCCCATGGAATAGATTTTACTGATAAAAACTCTATTGATGATTTCCCGTCTCCTGTTGTTGTTATTCCGAAGGGAGAGCCGGTCTTGTTCAAGATTAGAGCAAGAGATGTGCTTCACTCTGTATTTGCGCCTCACATGAGGTTGAAAATGGATGCAGTGCCAGGTATGCCAACCAGATTTTGGTTTGTGCCTATTAAGACTACTGCAGAAATGAGGATTGAATTGAATGATCCGGAGTTTAACTATGAAATTGCCTGTACAGAAATTTGCGGAAGAGGTCACTTTGGTATGAGGAAGGTAATTGAGGTAGTAGAGCCAGAAGCTTATCAAAAATGGATAGCAGAGCAACAATCATTCATTAAGTTGAATCCTGCATTGGCTGAGGGTCTTCCTGCTGATACAAAGGAGCTTGCTGAAATTCAATTAAAAGAAAATAATTAAACAAAATTATAGATTATGGCTACAGCAACTGTCGCAAATCATGATTCTGCCTCACATGATCATCACGATCATGAGCATCATGATAATTTTGTAACGAAATATATATTCACCCAAGATCACAAAATGATTGGAAAGCAATTTCTTATCACGGGTATGTTTTGGGCTTTAATAGGAGGGTTCCTTTCGATATTATTCCGTCTTCAACTTGGATTCCCTGAAATGGATTTGTCCTTCCTTCGCCCTATACTAGGTGGATGGATTACTGAAGCTGGAGCATTGGATCCTACCTTTTATCTTGCATTGGTTACAATGCATGGTACTATCATGGTATTTTTTGTATTGACAGCTGGTTTGAGTGGTACATTTTCAAATTACCTCATTCCACTTCAAATAGGTGCCCGTGATATGGCTTCCGGATTTATGAACATGTTGTCCTACTGGTTCTTTTTTGTATCAGGTGTGATTATGTTCATTTCTCTGTTTATTAAAACAGGTCCTGCTGGTGGTGGTTGGGTTGTGTATCCTCCGCTTTCCGCTTTGGAACAAGCCATTCCAGGTTCAGGTTTAGGTATGACTTTGTGGTTAGTAGCAATGACCTTTTTTATTGCATCTTCCTTACTAGGTGGTATTAACTATATCACAACTGTAATTAATCTGCGAACTAAGGGAATGTCATTCTCAAGGCTGCCATTGACTATTTGGGCCTTTTTCCTTACGGCGGTAATCGGGCTATTGTCTTTTCCAGTATTATTCGCTGCTGCGCTTCTTCTAGTGTTTGACAGAAGTTTTGGCACATCATTCTACCTTTCTGACATTTACATTGGTGGAGAAGCTCTTCCTAATACAGGAGGTAGCCCAGTTCTTTATCAGCATTTATTCTGGTTCTTGGGTCACCCGGAAGTTTATATTGTATTGCTTCCAGCTCTAGGGATCACTTCAGAGGTTATTGCTACAAATTCCAGAAAGCCTATTTTTGGATACAAAGCAATGATTATCTCGATGCTTGGGATTACAATACTTTCCTTCATCGTTTGGGCTCACCATATGTTCGTATCAGGAATGAATCCTTTCCTTGGTTCGATCTTTATGTTCCTTACCTTGATCATCGCAGTTCCATCCGCAGTTAAAGTATTTAATTATCTGACTACACTTTGGAGAGGGAATTTGATTTTCACCCCAGCGATGTTATTCTCTATTGGTCTAGTATCCTTCTTTATCTCCGGAGGTTTGACGGGTATTTTCTTGGGTAATTCGGCAATTGATATTCAACTTCACGATACTTATTTCGTGGTAGCTCACTTTCACCTAGTAATGGGTTCTGCGTCTTTCTTCGGATTGATGGCGGGTGTTTATCATTGGTTCCCTAAAATGTTTGGGCGCATGATGGATGCTAAACTAGGATACATTCACTTCTGGTTAACATTCACTGGAGTTTACTTAGTATTCTTCCCTATGCACTACATTGGTATTGCTGGTTTTCCAAGAAGATATTATAGCTGGACCAACTTCGAATTTGCTAATATGTATACTGACTTAAATATGTTTGTGTCTGTAGCAGCGATCATCACATTTACAGCTCAATTCATCTTTATTTTCAACTTCTTCTACAGTATGTATAGAGGTAGAAAAGCAACGCTGAATCCTTGGAGATCAAACACCTTGGAGTGGACAACACCACTATATCCAGGTCATGGTAACTGGCCAGGTGAAATTCCTACCGTTTACAGATGGCCATATGATTATTCTAAGCCAGGTGCTGAAGAAGATTTCATTCCTCAGACAGTTCCGTTGTCAGCCACTCCTGAATCTAACCTTCCTCATGAGCAAGAGCTAGTGAAATTGGAATTAGAGATCATGAAAGAAGATGAAGAGGTCTTGGTAGCAAATGAATCTAGACACTAATAAAACCATAAGCAGCTTTCGCTCGATGAGTCGTCTCACGGTGATTGCTGTTTATGTTCTTATTCTAGTTGGTGGAATAGTTAGAAGTACAGGCTCTGGAATGGGCTGTCCTGACTGGCCAAAATGCTTCGGAAGTATAATTCCTCCAACTCATGTAGATCAACTTCCTGCTAATTATCAGGAGATTTATCTTGAGAAAAGAATAGCCAAAAATGAACGGTTTGTAGCTTCACTTTCAAAACTTGGTTTCGAAGAGACAGCTAGGGAAATTGCAGAAGATAAATCCATTCTTCTTGAAGAAGAATTCAACGCTACTAAAACGTGGATTGAATATTTGAATAGATTGTTGGGTGTGGTCATTGGATTTCTGATTATCCTCACCGTATGGAAGTCAATTCCACTCTGGAAAGTTGATAGGTTGATCCCCATTCTTTCCTTTGTTTCATTGGTTTTAGTATTATTCATTGGATGGATAGGTTCGATTGTAGTATCGACTAATCTTCTCTCTTGGATAATTACATTGCACATGATTTTAGCTTTGCTTTTAGTGGCAATTTTAATCATTGCTAACCATCGGTCTTACCGCTACGCAAAAGGCAAAGGTATAAATATGGATGTTCCAACTAAGGTTGAGCAGCTATTGTATATAGGATTAATATTGGTGTTTATTCAGGTTGTTTTAGGCACCCAAGTGCGCGAGCAAATTGATCAGATATCAACTGATTTAGGGAATATGCTTCGAGGTGAATGGGTTGATCGGGTTGGTTTAAGCTTCTTAATTCATCGATCTTTCTCCCTGTTATTATTGGGAGTTCATGTATTATATTTCTTCTGGGCATTTAAGTATACCCTTAGAAGATCACAAATAAACCTTTGGTCCCAACTCTTAATTGGGTTGATACTATTAGAGATAGCTACTGGAATGGGTATGGCTTATTTTAGTATTCCGGCCTTTCTTCAGCCACTTCATTTGATCTTTGGTTCCTTAATTATTGGAGTACAGGTTATAATTATCCTTCAATTGAGAGAACAAAAGCAATACC
>CAWUWQ010000342.1:0-5400 GCA_963926065.1 uncultured Algoriphagus sp. | reverse complement strand
ATATTGCCACCAAACAGCAAAAATCAATCTTAGTGGTGACTCATGATTTGGAGATCGCCCTAGAGACTGCTGATAGACTCTTATTGCTCAGCAATACTTTTCCGTTGGTGTCAGGGCTTCCCGAAGACTTGGTGGTTTTTGGTCAGCTTGATCGATTGCTTCCGGGAGATGAGTTTCGCTTTAATATTGAAAAAGGGAAAATAGAGCAGAAAAACCCTGCTTCTGAAATAGTGATCACAGGTAATCAAGTCATCGGTTTTTGGGTCAGAAAGGCTTTAGAGAAAGCTGGAATTAATAAATTGGAATTACCGATTTTTGTTTCGGATGGAGATTTTACTTTGACCTTCGGGGAAGATGAATTTCATCGGATCGGTGACTTGATTGAGTATTTACAGAAAAATTAAAGATTCAGAAAAGGTTTTCACGGATTATTAGAGAAAAGGTCACAGATTCACTCAGAGCTAAAAAAAAACACTGCAATCGATTAAAACCTGCCGCCCAGTAGGCGAAGCAGCGGGAAATAAAGAAATGGTTGACTTCTTTAAAGCTTTGATTTTAGCTTTTTTATTATTGCAATAAAGATTATTTATATATTTGTCATACTAATTATTGGTATGACACAAGAACTATTTGCCAGATATTCATTTCTCCTTGATCGCACAGCGCGAAAGGTCAAGCAATATGCACAGCAACAGTTCAAATCAGGTGACTTTGATGTAACCGTTGATCAATGGTTGGTATTAAAAAACCTTTCAGAAAATGGTCATTTGAGTCAAACCGAATTAGCCAATTTGGTTTTCAAGGATCATCCGACTTTGACTCGAATTTTAGATTTGCTCTGCAAGAAAGGATATGTCGAACGGGTGCCGCATCCAATGGATCGTCGAAGTTTCCAATTACACCTGACCGAAACGGGTGTAGCAAAGGTCAAAGCCCTTCGCCCTCAAATTCTTGAGATTCGCGAAAAAGCTTGGGAGAATCTATCTGATCAGGATTTCGAAGAGTTCAAACGAATCCTAGATACCATCTACCAAAATCTTGGCGGACAGGAATTGGATGAATAAAGTTAGTGCACGAATAATATTTACACGAACAAAATTGAGTTTTCAGGGTTTTCCCAATAAAATTTAAGCGAATGATTCACACAGATCTTTGTATTATCGGAGCCGGGCCAGTTGCCCTATTTGCAGTTTTTGAAGCAGGATTGCTTAAGATGCGTTGTCATTTGATCGATGCCTTGCCACAAATAGGTGGACAGCTGTCTGAGATTTATCCTCAAAAGCCGATCTATGATATCCCAGGATATCCTGAGGTAAAAGCTCAGGATTTGGTAGATAATCTCATGGAGCAGGCGAAACCTTTCAAACCTACTTTTACACTAGGCGAGCGAGTGGAGCACTTGGATAAGCAGGACGATGGGTCATTCATTGTCACTACTAGTGATAAAACACATATCCATGCCCAGGTGATTATTATTGCGGGAGGACTGGGATGTTTTGAGCCTAGAAAGCCAGTGCTAGAGAACCTTGAGAAGTTTGAGGGGAAAGGCATCACTTACATGGTGAAAAACCCTGAAACATTCCGAGACAAAAAAGTAGTAATTGCTGGCGGCGGTGATTCTGCTTTGGACTGGGCTATATACTTAGCTAAAGTATCTTCTCGAGTGACTTTGGTCCACCGAAATGAAACTTTCCGAGGCACCCCAGATTCAGCGGCAAAAGTATTCGACTTGGCTAATCAAGGGAAAATCGATCTGATCCTTTCTGCAAATTTGAAGCAAGTAAATGGAAATGGGAAATTGGATACTGTGATTTTAGAAGGTAAATTAAAAGAAGAAATTAAGCTTGAGGCGGATTATTTGATCCCTCTTTTTGGTTTGAGTCCAAAGCTCGGCCCGATTGCAGATTGGGGATTGAGTATTGACAAGAATGCAATTGAAGTGGATACCCGTGATTATTCTACAGGAGTCGAAAGGATCTACGCAATCGGGGATATCAATACCTACCCAGGCAAATTGAAATTGATTCTTTGTGGTTTCCATGAGGCAGCAATCATGATGCATTCAGCCTTTAAATATGTCTATCCAGATCAAAAATTAAGCTTTAAATACACAACAGTGAACGGTGTGAATGCATTTTAATTCTATTTTTGCGGCATGGTAAATTTCACAGTAGAAGATCAGGAAGGCAATCGCCAAGAGCACGAAGCTCCTGAGGATATGGGTTTGAATTTGATGGAAATCCTCAAAGCCTACGAATATCCAATATTGGCCACCTGTGGTGGAATGGCGCTTTGCGCAACTTGCCATGTGGAGATTTTGGAAGGTAAAGATGGACTTGGTGATGCGACCGATGTGGAACTAGATCAATTGGAAAACCTGCCAGAATATTTTGCCACTTCTCGCTTAGCCTGCCAAATCCGAATAGGAGATATTTTGGAGGGGGCAGTGGTCAAGCTTCGAGGAGAAGACGTGGTCTGATTTGAGATTTTAGAGTTTTTATAAAACGTTAAAACCGCCTGGAGATAGGTGGTTTTTTTGTTTTAATTTCCCATCAAAAAAAGAGTATGTGGTCTTGTGAAGATGTTAATTTGGCTGGGCGACCGTCGCAATTCACATTAAATAGACGGCTTAGTTTTTTTTTCAAAAATCATCTGATTTAAGGTGACTAGTCCATTTGTATGGAAATTGTTATTTTGAAGCCAATTAATTGCCTTCAATTATGAAATTACTCCTAATTCCCTTCATCCTACTAGTTGTTATTGCACAAGCGGGATTTGCACAGACTTCAGAGAAACAAAAAGCAGACTCCAATGAAATTTTGCATTTGATTAACCAATATTCCTCCGCTCGAGATAGTCGAGATACCGTTTTGTTAAGACAAATTCTGACTGGGGATGTGGATCAACTTGTCTCCTCGGGAGAGTGGCGAAATAGCATGGATGCAGCTATCAAAGGCATGCTCAATAGTTCCACTAGTAATCCTGGGGATCGAAAACTGACGGTAGAAAAAATTAGATTTCTCTCTGAAAACTCAGCATTAGTAGATGCACGCTATATCATCACTAATCCAGATCAAACCATTCGAAAGATGTGGAGTAGCTTTGTAGTCGTCAGAAATAAAAAGAACTGGCAAATTTCTGCGATTCGAAATATGCTACCCAGTTCTGGAAATTAATTAATAGGACTCTTCGGAATTTTGCATGTACGTTGTTGCTTTCAAATTATTACGGTTCAAAATGCCCCTAACCCCTTTGAAAGGGATAATCATCACAAATTAAGCATCAAAGCGCTACTCTAAGGGTATGTTCAACACTACAGATATTCATCTCAATTAATTTCACCAATGCGAAAATCACTCTTTCTAATCTTCATTTCACTAATTTTTTTTCAGTGTCAAGAAGTTGTAAAACCACCCACACTTATCCTTCACAATGCCAAAATTTGGACTGGAGAGTCAGAAAATTCTTTCGTGGAAGCAATAGCTATCCGAGACAGTCTTATTATTTCCACTGGCAATTCAGAAGAGATTTTGGGGTTGGCTGGACCGGAAACTCAAGTCTTGGACTTAGATGGCAAGTTAGTCACGGCAGGATTCAACGATGCCCATATTCATTTTTTAGGTGGTTCGATGGGCTTGACTCAAGTAGAATTATCTGGTGCAGAAACATTTGATGCTGCCATTGCTAGTACCTTGAAATTCATCGCTGACAATCCAGATAGAGAATGGATCACCGGTAGAGGCTGGCAATATACTTTCTTTGAATCGGGTCTCCCAGACCATGAATCGATGAAGGTTTTGGATATTGATAAACCGGTTTTCATACGAGCCTATGATGGACATTCGGCCTATGCCAATCCAAAAGCGCTGGAACTTGCAGGTATAACTAATGAAACTACATTTGAGGGATTTGGGGAACTTGTCAGGGATGCTGTTGGAAAACCAACGGGTGCTCTGAAGGAGGATGCGGTGTGGCTAGTCGGTGATCTTGTTCCCGAGGATACCTTCGAGGATCAATTGAAGGGACTCCGCAAAGGCTTAGAATATGCAGCTTCGCTTGGAATCACTTCAGCTCAAAATGCTTCTGGGTCAGAAATTGATCTTCGTCTTTTCCAGAAATTATATGAAAATGGTGAATTGACCCTTAGGTACGCTGCGGCATTTTCAGTTTCTGAGCAGGCTACTTCTAATGAACTTGATCGATTCACTTTTCTTAAGGATAGCGTAGGTACGGCAAACCCTTGGCTTAGAGCCGACGCCATCAAATTCATGATTGATGGAGTGATTGAAGGGCATACTGGAGCAATGTTAGCCCCTTATTCAGATCTTCCACCAGCTGATCCATTGGCTTTAGGCCAGTTGAATTTTACTATTGAAGGGTATCAGAAATTGGTAAAAACTTTGGATGCAAAAGGTTTTCGATTGTTCACCCATGCCATCGGAGATCGTGGTGTACGGGAAGTTTTAAATGCCTACGAAAAAGCGATGTTGGAAAATAATTCCAAGGACAAAAGACATCGCATCGAACATATCGAGACGATCAATCCTGCAGACATACCACGCTTTGCAAAGGCAGGAATTCTTCCCAGTATGGAGCCTATTCATGCGGAGCCAGGTTCAACGACAGTTTGGTCAAAGGCTGTAGGAGAGGACCGTCTTCCATATTCCTTTGCTTGGAGATCACTTTTGGATTTGGATGCGCAGCTTGTTTTTAGTAGTGACTGGCCGGCTTGTATTAGCTTAAATCCAATTCGAGGAATTCACGATGCGGTAAATAGGAGAAACCCATCCGGCTATCCAGCCGATGGTTGGATTCCTCAGGAGCGAATCAGTATTTATGAAGCGATGAAAGCTTATACTTCAATGGGTGCATTTTCTTCCTTTGAAGAAGATCGAAAAGGGCTTTTGAAAGAAGGGTATCTGGCAGATTTGATTGTTTTATCTAAAGATTTGTTTACGATAGATCCGATGGAAATTCATCAGGTAGTGGTAGAAATGACGCTAGTAGATGGGAAGGTTGTTTATTCAAAAAATTAAAATCATTAACTAATTTGAAACTTGGCTAAGAGTTAGTCGTTTCAATTTTTGAATCAGCTTCTTATGAAAAACGCCTTATTCTTTTCCGCATTCCTTCTATTAATGAGTTGCAATCTTTCTACAGAAGAGGGGGGAGGAGATGCATCGCCAATCGCTTTGGATCAATTATGGACTGAAATCAACCAGCTGGCTACTTCACAAACCTGCACCAATGCAAGTGATTGGACATTTACCCCGATTGGAAGTAAACCCTGTGGAGGTCCCTTGAGCTATATTGCTTATTCAAGAAAAATCGATGAGAAGCGGTTTTTGGAATTGGTAAATAACTACACCGCGTTGCAGGCTGACTACAATAAACGAAATG
>CAWUWQ010000341.1:0-9224 GCA_963926065.1 uncultured Algoriphagus sp. | reverse complement strand
GAAAAATTCCCAAGGAAAATTGCTACAATTAAAATAACAAAGAGTAACCCAGTGCCAATGAAATGAAGTTTCCTGCTTGTTGCGTTCTGATGTTCGGATAGATAATAAGGGTAAAACTCCCTTAAAGTTTGGATTCTTGATTCCATTTTATTTATAGGTTATTGGTTCGCAGTTTCTATTTCGCTAATAAATCGTTCGACAATTTTATCTATCGTCTTCAAAATTTTATTGTCTTTGGTTTTGGGACTGGAAACTTCAGTTACACCTGTCAAAGTCATTAGAAATTCATCTTCTTTGGGATCTATGAAATCCACGATAACTTGCACCAATTCGTAGTTACTTGTAGAGTTTCTGCTCATATTATTGTACATATTAGGGTTATACATCCACGGATCCCACACTCGATAACCCCACAAAGGATAAGGATTAAAATTATTCACTACGTCTCTTTGTCTTGGGTCTTCATTTGAAGTATATCTAATTATAAGATCTGGCTGGATTTTTTCATAAACCATCCCCTCAGCTTCCAGTGCTTCCTGCAAACGAATCTGTACCTGAGCATCAATAAACTGTGAGCCAAAACCCCTCATTCCCACTTCTTTATTGATGATCACAAAGGATTTATAGGGCTTTTTTATTTTCAACTCAGCATTTTCCTTGAACACATCAATGGTTGCACAAGAGGATAGTAATGCGAAGATGAATAATGGAAATAGAAGCGTAAACTCCAGTGATTTTTGCATTTTTATCCGTTTTGATGGAAAACGATTAATTATTCAGGAAAGTTAAAATTTACAACTAAAACGAAAAACAAGTACCATTGCGTGCATATTTCTTCAGCTTCAAACCCTATTTTTGGATTAAAGATTAAAAAATGACTAGACCAGACTTCGATGATATTTTTATGGAATTGGCAGTTAACCTTGCCAAAAGATCGCATTGCATCAAAAAACATGTTGGAGCGGTATTAACCAAGGATACGCGAATAATTTCCATAGGCTATAATGGACCCCCAGCTGGCACGCATAATTGTGATATTGAATTTCCTGATAAAGGATGTGCCAGAGATAGTAAGGGAAGTTGCTCATTGGCATTACATGCCGAGCAGAATGCAATTCTTTACGCTGTAAAGAATAATACTTCTGTGGAAGGCTCTACTTTGTACGTGACGCTTTCCCCATGTCTTGCCTGTGCAAGAATAATCTTCTCAATGGGGATTTCAAAAGTAGTCTTTTTGTATTCCTATGCTGCATACAAAGGAATAGGAAGTGATGAAGGAGTTGATTTTCTACGGAAATTCGGAGTTGCTGCTGAGCAATACTGGAAATCCATCGAATCACACGACGTTTTAATCTAGACGAAATTCACCTCTGGACTTAATTCCACGCCAAATTTTTCGGCTATTGACCGCTGGATTTCTTTCGAGAGTTTTACTATTTCTTCGCCTTCACCATTACCGTAATTGACTAGGACTAGGGGCTGATTCTGGTGGACACCAACTTCCCCAATTCGTTTTCCTTTCCAGCCGGCCTGTTCGATTAGCCATGCAGCCGGAACTTTAACCCCTGATTCATTTTCATATCCAGGAATCGAAGGATACTTTTCTTTCAATTCCTCGTATTTTGATTTGTCAAGAGTAGGGTTTTTAAAGAATGAACCTGCATTTCCAATCACCTTTGGATCAGGAAGTTTGGATTGACGAATAGTGATTATGGCATCTGATATTACTTTGAGGCTTAGTTCTTTTATTCCTCTTTCAGCAAGCGTTTCTTGGATTGCGCCATAACTTATTTTGAACTCTGGGTTTTTCTGAAGACGAAACGTTACCGAGCAGATCACAAACTTATTTTTCAACTCATGCTTGAATGCGCTTTCACGGTAGCCAAACTGGCAAGCTTTGGCATCAAAGATTTTTATACTTAAGTCAGCTCGATCCAAGGCAGTCAAGCTTTCAAATACTTCTTTGATCTCAACGCCATACGCACCAATATTCTGCATAGGCGAGGCGCCAACCGTGCCAGGGATCAAGGAGAGATTTTCGATACCGCCCCAATTATGCTCGATCGAATAGTCCACCAGATCATGCCAAATAACTCCTGCTCCAACTTCTATCAGGATAGTTTCCTCATTCTCGGATATTACTTGAATTCCTTCTAACTCATTCTTAATGACTAGAAAATCAAGATCCTGAGTAAGTAAAATATTACTTCCACCACCTAAGATTAGAACCTGAGTAGCCTCTGCTTTCGCCCAAGCCAATAACTCTTTAAGCTCTTCTACAGTCTTTGCAACAGAAAAATATTTAGCTTTTTTATCGATCCCAAAAGTGTTATAACCTTTCAGCGAAATGTTTTGTAGTATATTCATGCATGAATCCTTGTCCTGCGAAATAAGCAAGATTTTAAACCAATAGGAAATCTAAAAAACTTCCAAAACATTATTTGATGAAAGAAATTCTGATCAATGGAATCCGAATCCGCCAAGGTCAGTCCATGAATATTGAGCTGCCGATTGCCAAATTACCTACACATACCCTCATCGATCTTCCTATTTTTATTCGATCTGCTAAAGAAGAAGGGCCTGTGGTCCTTATCAGCGGTGGAATTCATGGAGATGAAATAAATGGAGTAGTGACAGCTAAGCGACTTTTGGAAGAAATGGACGAAAGCTGGAAACTTTTGAAAGGGACCTTGATTTTTATTCCTCTTGTGAATATTTATGGGTTTTTATCTAACACTCGGACTTTTCCTGACGGAAGAGATTTAAATAGAAGTTTTCCAGGAAGTAAGAAAGGCTCTTTGGCCGGAAGAATTGCTTATATATTGAATGAACAAATCATTCCTCAGATTGACTATGGTGTTGACTTTCACACCGGAGGTCGGATGCTAAGCAATCATCCTCAAATCCGAGTCGACTACACTGATAAAGTAGCGTTAGAACTAGCCAAATCATTTGGAACTCACTACGTGGTCAATTCTAAATACATCGAGAAGTCTTTCCGGAAAGCTGCTTTTAAGGCTAAAAAAAGAATCCTCGTTTTTGAAGGTGGTGAATCAATGAGATTAGATGACTATTCGATTGAAGAGGGAGTAGTGGGAACAAAGCGATTTCTAGCTAGTTTAGGAATGATAGAGTTTAGTGCGGAGCCTCATGAGACTATATTCCTCAAAGAAAGTAATTGGGTTAGAGCTAAAGCCTCTGGGATTTTCAACTCTAGCATAAAATTGGGGGATTCTGTAAAAAAGGGTCAGATTCTGGCACGGATTTCAGATCCCTACGGACAAATAAAAGTACCTGTGAAGTCACCTGCTGATGGTTTTGTTCTGGGATTGAATAATCTTCCTGTCATCAATGTAGGCGATGCACTAGTACATATTGGAAATGAATAGAAGCGGGTTTTTTAGCTTCTAGCAAATAAAATTTTAGACTTATGTCTGTTTTAAATTCTTTTAAGCAAATCAGAAATCATTCAACTGAACTTTGCAAAAACCTGTTAATCGAAGACTTTGGTATCCAAGCTTCGGGATTTGTCAGTCCTCCTAAATGGCATTTGGCGCACACTACCTGGTTTTTTGAGCAATTCATTTTGATTCCAAATCAGCCAACTTATAGGGTCAAACATCCCCAGTTCAACTTTCTCTTTAATTCCTATTACAACACATTAGGCAGTCGGACTGCAAGAAATCAACGTGGGCTGATGTCGCGACCTCCAGTTTCTGAAGTTTTAGAATACAGATTCTACGTCAACGAGGCTATGGAGCGTTTAATCCTTGAAAAGGGGTCAATTATAGAAGACTTGGTCATTTTGGGATTAAACCATGAACAGCAGCATCAGGAGCTTTTGGTCACGGATTTGAAATATAGCCTCTGGCACAACCCGCTGGATCCAGTAGTAATGAATGTAAATGAATATCCTATTGAGGAAATAAAAGATATCAAATGGATCAACAACGACGCTGGTGTATATGAAGCTGGTCATCAAGGAAAAAGCTTTTCATTCGATAATGAATTAGGTCGTCATCGGGTGTTTTTGGAAGCTTTTGAAATTTCAAGTTTACTTGTGACCAATGGAGAATATTTAGAATTTATCGAGGCAGGTGGTTACGAAGATCCTATGTACTGGCATGATGAAGGTTGGGCTTGGGTAAAATCTCTAGATAACAAGGCTCCATTATATTGGGAAAAATCTGATAAGATTTGGACCTATTATACACTTGATGGTCGAAAGCCTATAGCACTGGCGGCCCCTGTCGCTCATGTAAGTTTCTATGAAGCATCAGCTTATGCCAATTGGAAGGGTTGTCGATTGCCTACAGAGTTTGAATGGGAGGCCTCTAATTCCCAATTTTCATGGGGCAGTCGATGGGAATGGACGAATTCAGCTTATTTGCCTTATCCAGGATTTCAAGTAGCTCCAGGAGCTTTAGGGGAATACAATGGAAAATTTATGATTAATCAAATGGTACTTCGTGGCGCATCGGTAGTCACACCAGAAAATCATTCCAGAGCTACATATAGAAATTTTTTTAACCCTCATTTTAGATGGCAGTTCATGGGAATTCGCCTAGCAAAATCAATTTAAGTTATGAACGCAAAGAATTCTGATTTCGGATCTTTCGCTCAAGATGTACTTCTTGGCCTTAGTTCCAATCCAAAAACACTTTCTTCCAAATATTTCTACGATGCAAAGGGAGATAAGCTCTTCCAACAAATCATGGAATTGCCCGAATATTACCTGACTCGAAAAGAGTTCGAAATCTTAGAAAAGCAACACGAGGAAATACTAAAAACCATTTTGGATCTTGGTGTCCCCTTTAATTTGGTTGAGCTTGGAGCTGGGGATGGTCAGAAAACAAAAATTTTACTTCGTTATTTAGAAAAGAAGGAAGCTGCATTCAGCTACTTCCCTATTGATTTTTCAGCGACAGTTTTGGAAGAATTAATTGAAGACCTAGAAGTCGATTTTCCAGATCTTCCGGTTACAGCTATCGAAAACACATATCGTGGTGCATTGCGAGAGAAGGCTTGGGAAAATGGTAGAATGACATTGATTCTATTTATGGGGGCAAATCTTGGCAATTTTCAACTCCAAGAAGCATTTGAAATCTTAGATCATCTTAGGATAGGGTCCTCCTATGAGGACTTTGTGTTGATTGGACTTGACTTGAAAAAAGACCCTCAGACTATTCTAAATGCTTACCATGATTCCCAAGGAGTTACGGAAGCATTCAATTTAAATCTCCTTACTCGAATCAATCGTGAGTTAGGGGCAGATTTCAATGAAGATTCTTTTCTCCATTGGCCGACCTATGATCCTATTAGTGGTGAATGCAGAAGCTATTTAGTCTCAAAAAAGAAGCAGACGGTTAATATAAAGCGAATAGATCATGCCATTCATTTTGATGCCTTTGAACCAATATTCATGGAAGTGAGTAAAAAATATAGTTTAGTAGAGATCAAAGATTTGGCCGACAGGGCGGGCTTTAAACATATTCAACACTTTACTGATTCGGAAGATTTCTTTGTAAACTCTTTGTGGCAAAAAGCTTAAATAAAAAAAGCAACGATTTGAAATTCGTTGCTTTTTTTTGATTTAAGGATTAACTAAAGTATTCCTTTAGCCCTTCAAGCTTTTCTTCTAGCTCAGCTTCCTTTTTGCGGTAGAGTTTGACATCTGCAAGCGGACTATTTACGGAGAAATAATATTTGATTTTAGGTTCGGTACCAGAAGGTCGAGCCGAAATTTTGCTTCCGTCTACTAGGTAAAACTGCATCACATTAGACTTATCCATAGCTAGTGATTCTTTCTTGCCGGTTTTGACATGTGTGATCGTCGATTCCTTCACATCCACAATTCGATCTACGGCCACTCCATTCATTTCTGAAGGAGGATTAACACGGAAATCATTCATCAATGCCTGTATCTGTTCCGCACCATCTTTACCTTTTTTAGTCACCGAAATCAATGACTCTTTGTAGAAACCGAATTGCTGGTAAACCTCTGCTAGAATATCAAATACGGTCTTCCCTTTGGTTTTGTAATAAGCAACCACTTCTGCCACCATGGCGCAAGCAGACACCCCGTCTTTGTCACGGACAAAATCCCCAACCAAATAGCCATAGGATTCCTCTCCACCGGCGATAAATTTTTGTTTCCCTTCCAGTTCAAGAATAATCGCTGCAATATTTTTAAATCCTGTCAATACTGAGAAACAAGTCACCCCAAAACCTTTGGCGATCTCATCGATCAATTCTGTGGTGACAATGGTATTTACCATAAATTGGTTACCGTCAAGCTTTCCAGCTTCCTTCCATCTGCTCAAGAGATAGTAAGTCAGAAGCGTTCCGGTTTGGTTTCCATTAAGCAATTCGAATTCGCCTTTTCCGTTTGGTACTGCAGCTGCATAGCGATCTCCATCGGGATCACAAGCCAAGACAAGTTCAGCATTAACTTCTTTCCCTAGTTTAATAGAAAGTGTCAAAGCCTCTGCCTCTTCCGGGTTTGGATAGATGACTGTTGGGAAAGTACCATCTGGTTCAGCCTGCTCATTTACAATATTGATATTAGTAAATCCAAATGCTTTCAAGCCCGCTGGGACCATTTTTCCAGATGCACCATGAATAGGAGAGAAGACAATAGGCATATCTTTCTGCGCCTGAATAGCTTCAGGAGACAAACTTAAGTCTTTCACCAAATCCAAATAAATCGCGTCAAAGTCTTCTTCGATGTAATGAAATAGCGAATCATTCTTTTTCCAATTTACCTTATCAAAGGAAGTAATTTTTTGAACTTCCGTGATGATGTTTTTATCATGAGGAGCTACTACTTGGGCACCATCTTCCCAATAAGCTTTGTAACCATTATATTCTTTTGGATTGTGGGAAGCAGTGATCATCACTCCACTTTTACAACCAAAATGACGAACTGCGAAAGACAGCATTGGTGTAGGTCTCATTTCTTTGAAATACAAAACCGTGATCCCATTTGCGGTCAAAACATCCGCTGTAGTGGTTGCAAAAAGCGTGTTGTTGATTCGGGAATCGTGCGTAATCGCCACTTTGATCGTTTCATTTGGAAAGCATTTCAGGAGATAATTTGCCAATCCCTGTGTAGCCATTCCGATGGTATACACATTAATCCGATTAGTACCTACGCCCATTAAGCCACGAAGACCGCCTGTTCCAAATTCTAAATCTTGATAAAAGGAGTCGATCAATTCGGTCGGATTGTTTTGAATCAAATTTCTAATCGCGGATTTAGTTTGTTCATCCACGTTACCATTAAGCCAAGATTCGGCTTTTGAAAGAATAGCAGGGTCTATTGTAGTCATATTTGTAAAAATTTCAGTATGGGTCTAAGATATGTATTTTTTAAAAAATGCCATTCGACCAGATCAAATGAATTACTAGTATTCTTAATCTGGCTTAGCTCAAATCATCATTTCATCAAATAAATGTTTTTATCACAAGGACTTTGGCCTAATTTAGAACTTACTATAAATCACCCTAAATGCTATGAAATCAGTTCTTAACCGGTTAAGCCTAAGTCTAACCTTAATATTTTCACTGTATTATGCTGCTTCGGCTCAAGAAGACATAGCTTATGAACGCGTTTACTTAAGCGGAAAGGATATTTCCTCAGCTGTCATATGGGATTTTAAAGTTTCAGAAGGTCAAAACAGTCAGGTTTGGTCAAAGATCAAAGTTCCTTCTAACTGGGAAATGGAGGGATTTGGAACGCTAAACTATGGTCATGATCATCGTGAAGCTGATCGAGTGCTTGGAAAAGAAATTGGGTATTATAAGCATAGTTTCAATGCTGAATCCAATTGGAAAGGCAAAGTCATTCGGTTGGTTTTTGATGGCGTAATGACTGATACAGAAGTCAAAGTAAACGGGAAATTAGTCGGGCCAATTCATCAGGGAGGTTTTTATCGCTTTTCATATGACATTTCTCGATACCTAAACTTTGGAAAATCAAACCTCCTTGAAGTCCAAGTTAAAAAGCATTCAGATAATACGTCTATTAACAAAGCTGAGCGTGAAGCTGATTTCTGGATATTCGGAGGAATTTTTCGCCCAGTCTTTTTGGAAGTTTTACCAAAAACTTATTTCACTAGGATCGCAACTGATCCAAAAGCGGATGGGAGCCTGACTTCGTTACTGACACTCAGTCAAATTCCTAAAAATGCCAAAGTACAATTAGAGTTACTAGATCAGGGATCTAGCGCTGTATTAGCTACTTTCTCCCAAGATATTGACTCGGATTCAGTTTGGATGAAAAACCAAATTCTTGGAATAAAACCTTGGAATCCTGAAGCTCCAAATCTTTATGATCTTCGCTATTCATTGATCCAAGACGGAAAACTCACCTATCAAAAAACAGAACGAGTTGGATTTCGAACTATCGAACTTCGCAAAAGTGATGGCTTCTATGTCAATGGGGTTAAAGTCATATTTAAAGGAGTGAACAGACATTCGTCATATCCAACGACAGGTAGAGCTTTGAGCGAGTACAATCACCGAGAAGATATTGCTCTGATGAAGGAGATGAATATGAATGCCGTAAGAATGTCTCATTATGTGCCAGATGAGCGGTTTTTAGAATTGACAGACTCCTTAGGCCTATTTGTATTAGATGAAGTGACTGGTTGGCAAAACGGTTATGACACGGAAGTTGGGCCAAAATTAGTGAAGGAAACTGTATTGAAAGATGCGAATCATTCTTCGGTGGTTATTTGGGACCATGGTAATGAGGGAGGAAGGGAATTTGCAAATGAAGTAGGTTTCCACCAATTCGATATCCAAAAGCGACCGATTCTTTATCCTTGGCTTCAGCGAAATGGTTTTGATACCTTTCATTACCCGAGATACGATGCTGGAATTAATCGATTGAGTAATGGGCAGGATGTCTTTTTACCCACTGAATGGCTTCATGGATTATATGATGGTGGACTAGGGGCCGGTTTGGAAGACTTCTGGGAAAGCTATACCTCAAATCCATTGGGAGCGGGAGGTTTTCTTTGGGTTTTTGCTGATGAGGCTATTCTGAGAAATGAGCTAGGAGGAAAATACGATTCGGATGGCAATCATGCTCCTGATGGTATTCTTGGACCCTATCGAGAAAAGGAAGGGAGTTTTTACACAATCAAAAATATCTGGTCCCCAATTCAAATTGAATCATTTACCCTTACGCCTAAGTTTGACGGTAAAATCAAAGTCGC
>CAWUWQ010000340.1:0-9471 GCA_963926065.1 uncultured Algoriphagus sp. | reverse complement strand
TGTAAGCGATATTTCATCATAACCATCCAAGGAATGGAGAATAGAAAATCTCCCTTCCATTTCTTGGTATAAGTATCCGTACAAACGGGCAAGCTCTAGACTGAATACACCCACTAATTGTTTACGAGGCAAACTTGGATTAACCATTGGGCCTAGCATGTTAAAAAAAGTTTTTACACCTAGTTCTTTTCGAATCGGCGCCACGTTTTTCATTGCAGGGTGAAAAAGAGGGGCATGAAGAAAACAGATCCCAGCCTCATCCAACCCTCGCTTTATCTCATTCATGTTACTGGTGAATTGGTATCCAAAATATGCTAGGAGATTAGATGATCCACAAATAGAGGACACTCCGGTATTGCCATGCTTGGCCACATTTTGACCAGATGCCGCCACCACAAATGAGGATAGAGTAGATATATTAAAGGTGTCTTTTCCATCTCCTCCGGTACCGCATAGATCCATGGCGTCATATTCAGCAATCTCCACAGGGACACAAAGTTCAAGCATCGCATCGCGAAATCCTCGAAGCTCCTCCACTGTGATACTTCGCATCAGGTATACAGTCATAAAAGCAACAATCTGACTTGAATTGTATGTACCTGTAGCAATATTTTTTAAAACCTCCTTGGCATGCTCTTTAGTGAGCGTACGATGCTCTATCAATAGGTTTAAAATTTCTTTCATAAACTTCGGAATAATAAGGTTTTACTTTGTGGTCAACCAGTTTTTCATGATTGATACACCATTTTCAGTAAGGATACTTTCAGGGTGAAATTGAACTCCTCGTACATCATACACTTTATGTCTGACTGCCATTATCTGCTGATCAGGAGTGCGGCCGATGACTTCAAGGTCTTTCGAAAGGGTATCTTCGTTGATGACCCAGGAGTGATATCTCCCAATACTAAATGTATCGGGAATGCCTTCAAAAAGCAAATCCTGAATAACAGTTACTTCGGAGGCCACGCCATGAAGAACTTCAGAAAGATTAGTGAGATCTCCACCAAAAGCCTCTCCAATGGCCTGATGTCCGAGGCAAACCCCCAAAATAGATTTAGTTGGAGAATATTTTTTCAGAAGCGTGGGCATAATCCCTGCTTCTTCGGGAATCCCCGGACCAGGAGATAGTAATATCTTATCATATGCATCTACCTCATCCAATGAGATTTTATCATTCCGGAAGACATCCATTTGTGATCCATATCCCAGCTGGCGTATAATGTATACCAAGTTATAGGTGAAGGAATCGTAATTATCGAGGACGAGTATTTTCATTTTGTAAAATTGAAAGATTGAAAGATTGGAAAATTGGAAGATTTACTAGAGTGAAGAATTCTTCTTTTTTCTATCCTCAAATTCATTTAGGTATTTTATTAAGCCTTTTAATTCACTTGCTAAGTCAACTAAATCCAGATAATATTCTTGATAAGTTGACTCGTTTATTTTTCCTGCTGACAATAGCAAAAAGAGCTGACTTCGAAGTTCCCTGGCAGATCCTTTAGAGATTTCTAGGTAACGAATAAATTGTCTATTACGGTTGTATTCAAAATCCTCCGCAATGCTGTTTGATATGGATATAGCAGAGCCGATCAATTAATCTTTAGCACGATAATCCTTAGCTAATTTTTCAGATTCAACTAATTGATAGATTTACACTCCAGTTTTTATAGCATGTTGCCAAACCGGTAAATCCTCAAATCGCTCATATTTTGCCATAATTTTTCAATTTTGAAATCTTGCAATTTTTGAATACTTCACTTAAATCTTCTCAGCGGCCCTTAGCGCTACTCGTAGCGCCTCCAGCTTATTGGCTACTTCTTGAAGTTCGGAAGGAATGGCAGACTTAGCTACTACTCCAGCACCCGCCTGAAATCGAAGCGTGTTATTTTCTGACACGAATGATCGAATCAGGATGGCATGATTGAAGTCGCCATTGAATCCAAGGAAACCGATCGCACCTCCATAGAATTGTCGACTGCTGTTTTCCAACTTATCAATCAATTGCATGGCTTTATATTTTGGAGCGCCGGATAGTGTACCTGCAGGAAAAGTATCTGCAACCAGCTGAAGTGGATTAGCACCATCCGGTAATTTTCCTGTCACTTTAGATACTAAGTGAATCACGTGCGAATAATATTGAATTTCTTTGAAGACTTCCACATTGACTCCCTCAGACGTTCTGGATAAATCATTTCTCGCCAAATCAACCAGCATCACATGCTCAGAGTTTTCTTTGGGGTCATCATAGAGTTGTCTGGCTAGTTCAGCATCTTCTTGATCGTTACCTGTTCTTCTAAAGGTGCCTGCTATCGGGTAAAGCGTTGCTTTATTACCTTTTACAACAATTTGAGCTTCCGGAGAACTTCCGAAAACCTTGAATGATCCATAGTCAAAATAAAACAAGTAGGGGGAAGGATTTACTGATCGGAGAGCTCGATATACATTGAACTCATCACCTTTAAACTGGGTCGTAAACCTTCTGGAAAGCACAATCTGAAAAACATCCCCTCGGAAGCAATGCTCTCGACCTTGATTAAGGATTTTCAAGAACTCCTCATCCGTGTAGTTAGATACCTCCTCACCCACTTTTTTAAAATTATAGGCTGGAATATTTTTACTATTGAGAAGCATCTCGATCTCATCGATCAACTCTAAGCTATCTGCACCGGCAACTCTGTGCTCAAGTAGGGTGAGTTCATTTTTGTAATGGTCAATTACTATGATATTTTGATACACTGAGTACTGCATCATTGGCACCTCATTTGGACTAGTATTCTTCAGCTCTATATCTTCAAAATAAGCGACTGTATCATATTGAATGTATCCAAACAGTCCGTTTGAGCTAAATTTAAAGTTATCAGGAGCCACATCAAATTTTCTCCCAAAATCCCTGAGCGCATCCATCAAAGGTTTTTCTTTGCTTACCTCATAAGTTAAGGACTCTCCAAATGGCAGTGATTCAGTGACCTTACCGGCATTAAAGGAAAAGGTGGCTAAAGGATTGAAGCAGATGTACGAAAAGCTGTTTTCCTGACCATGGTAATCCGAACTCTCGAGCAAGATCGGATTAGCAAACCGATCTCTAATCTGTAAATAGATACTCACGGGAGTGATCGTATCAGCAAGTCGTTTTCGATGAGTGGTTAAGATTGGGAATTTTATTTGAGTCATTGGAATGAGTTTTAATGAAAAAAGGCTTACTGGAAAACCAGTAAGCCTTTACGTATAATGCTGCACAAATTTCTTAGGCAACGGCTTTCTGCGCTTTCTTTTGGAAAAAGATAGAATGCCACCACCAATAACTTTTTGAGATTGTTACCATAATTATTTCAACAAATTTAGAAAGGGATTGGAGACTGCAAAGCATCTTTCTGTTTTTTTCTGAAAATTCTTATGGAGCATTAGTGTCTAGACTTTATTAATAGTCATTCAAATAACCCTCTAATAGCATCAATAGTGCAATGATCAGCGCAACACTCCTCTCCTTTTATTAAAAAATCCAGCTTTCTTTTCCTGCTATTTTTCAGTGCAGCTTCAATGGTTTCCGCTCAGACGGATTCGGGCTAGATGCAAAATTTGAACGAAGTGAAATTCGTATCGCTATCCGGCGATGGGTCGGTTCTCGGAATAGTTCCAAGTTTTCGCTTTGCACATCTTCAGCATCAAACTCAACAATTGAAAATGTTCTAAAACCGAAATAAAAAAAAATAAAAATATTAGAATAGTTGATCAAAAAACAAGCCTTGAACTAGCAAAAGGGAAAGCAAATTGCTTTTTAGGGAATGCGCGAATTGAATTCTTAGACGTTGAAATTTTAAAATTGGAAATGGATAAAAATCGATGTAGATAAACCATTAGTGGTCCTTATGGGCCAGTTTTTAGGATTGAGAACCAATCCATTAGTCCAGCCAATACTTTCGAAGAAAAAGATTTTATAGCAAGGGCCTTCTTTGTTTTTGATCGCTTGAGAACTATTCAAGATTTAACAATTATTTATACAGCTATCAATTCTTCTTGTTAAAATATTTTTTTTCAAATTGCAGAATTATTAGAAGAACCAATGGCAAAAGAATTCCCTCAATATTTCAAACGAATTTTTGACGATTATCAGGTTTTGGTACAGGTCAATCCAAGTGATTTTTCAGGTGTAGAGTTGATTATACATCCTGATGGCAAAATCGAAAAAACTGAAATGACTTTTGATGAAGAAATTTTTGAAGACTTGGCCTCAGACGAGTTCATCCATTGCCCAGCCTTAGAATTTCATATGCACCTATCCAAAGCAAAATAATTCAGTCGAGTTTCCCCGTATTTTCTAACCTAAATATCTGTAAAACGTGACTGATTCAAATTAATCTGCCTGATTATCAACCATACGGATGTTGGTAGCTTGAAATCCAGAGAGCAGAATTGGATTCAATAAATTTTGATTTAACTTTGTGATCTAGCGGCACGACCAGCTCCTGCTGAATCCCCCAGGTCCGGAAGGAAGCAAGGGTAAGTAGTTGAGCGGTGCGATGCCGCTTCTTTTTTGCCTTATTTTTTTTGAAGGCAGCTCTTCTCGGTTTCGATTCCTGATTAATCTTCTAACTTTGTTTTTACTAATCAAACCTAAAACACTGTGGAATGAGCGTAAACAGAAAGCCTTTTAGGCGGAGTTACTTGCTCTACAGATTTTCTTAACCTTTTAAATTAATCCAAAAGACATGAAATTCTTTATTGATACCGCAAATCTTGATGAAATCCGCGAAGCCTATGACCTAGGCGTTTTAGACGGAGTGACTACCAACCCATCCTTGATGGCCAAAGAAGGCATCAGTGGCGATGAGAAAGTTAAGGCTCACTATAAAGCCATTTGCGATATCGTAGATGACAAAGTAAGTGCCGAAGTGATCGCTACAGATTTTGAAGGAATGGTTAAAGAGGGGCTTGAGCTTGCCAAAATCGACGACAAAATCGTCGTGAAAATACCCATAATCAGAGACGGGCTGAAAGCACTAAAGTACTTTCAAAGTGAAGGTATTCGTACCAATTGCACGTTGATTTTCTCTGCTGGACAAGCACTTTTAGCTGCCAAAGCAGGAGCATCTTATGTTTCTCCTTTTATTGGTCGCTTGGATGATATCTCTTATGATGGAATGGAATTGATCGCCCAGATCGTTCACATTTATCAAAATTACAATTACGAAACAGAAGTATTGGCAGCGTCTGTCCGCCACTCAATGCACTTGTTGAAGTGCGCAGAAGTTGGTGCAGATGTGGTTACTTGCCCACTTAAAGTAATCACAGGATTATTGAAACACCCATTGACAGATTCTGGCCTTGCTACTTTCCTAGCAGATCACGCCAAAGCTGCAGGCAAATAAAATTGATTAGGCCGGCCTCTGCCGGCCTTTTTACCATTTCTACTATGTATATCATCAAAGTCAAAGGCAAAGCAAAAATCCCGGATTATATTCAAATTCGAGATGAAAACTTTGTATTAATTGCCTATTTCAGAGCAGATCGCCCTTTGAAAAATATGGAGAAATTTGGCTTAGAGGGCAAGGAAGAAGAATTGGAAGCGTTGATCAAGGGTCTTCCTTTCGGAAAATTGCAAAAATTAGAGCTCTAAATACATGGATTTCTCAATACAGCCTGTTTTACAGGTTCACCAAGCCACCATTTTTCAAGGAGTAAATCCTGTACTTAATAATGTCAACTTCTCCGTAGAGCAACATGAGTTTGTATTTCTCATTGGTCGAACGGGAAGTGGTAAAAGTTCCCTTCTCAAGACACTCTATGCTGATTTGGCCCTGAAAAGTGGCGTGGTGGAAGTAGCCGGTTTCGATCTAGGAACAATTAAGTCCAAAGAAATTCCATTTCTAAGACGGAAAATCGGAATCATTTTCCAGGATTTTCAACTCTTCAACGATCGGACTGTAGCTGAAAACTTATCCTTTGTGATGAGGGCAACAGGTTGGACTGATAAAGTGAAAATCAAGTTAAGAATGGCAGAAGTGCTGATGTTGGTTGATTTGAACAATGCACTGGACAAAATGCCCCACCAACTTTCCGGCGGTGAGCAACAACGTGTAGTTATTGCCCGAGCACTTTTAAATGAACCCTCAATCCTTCTCGCTGATGAACCTACTGGAAACTTAGATCCTGACGTTTCTGATGGGATTTTTAAGCTTTTTCAGGAAATCAATAAAAAAGGGACCGCAATTTTGATGGCCACACACAATCATGATTTGCTCCGGAAATATCCATATCGCGTCCTAAAATGTGAGAATGGCGAATTGTTAGATAGTAAAACGCACGATGTTTCCTTCGGATCTTCGTTCTAATTCGACTATTTTTTGACCAAAATAAAACATGAAAGGCAAATCTTTGTTTCCCAATTTCAAAGAATATAAATTTCTGAAGATGAAAGAACTATCTAAATTATTTCTAGCAGTTTTATTTACTGGCCTACTCTTTTCTTGTAATAAGGATGAAGAACTCCCTGCCGTAGATCCAACGAGCAATGCTGCTGTGAATAGATGGGTTTTGGATATTATGGATGAGGCCTATTATTGGCTGGGTAATCTAGGAAATCCCATCAGTGAGGATGCAAGTCCTGAGGATTATTTTGAGGCGCTCCTGTACAGACCTACAGATAGATTTTCAGTTATTTACCCTGATTATCAGGAGCTGATAAATTCGCTCAATGGTATTTCCCTAGATGCTGGGTATGAATTTATTCTATATAGAGAAAGCTCGACTAGTGACAAAGTTTTTGCAGAGGTATCCTATATCAAAAAAAATAGTCCCGCATCATCCGTTGATTTGAAGCGAGGGGATCGAATCACAGCAATTAATAACCGAGAATTCACGGTCAATAATTTTAGAGAAATATTAGGATTGACTGAGGCGACTCATAATATTACATATAGCAGGTACAACAGTGCGGCGAATCAATATGATGCAAAACCGGAAGTAAGCCTTACCCCAGTTCAACTTTCTGAAAACCCAAATTTTTTAGACACTATCTACACGATAAATAATCAGAAAATTGGCTACATGATCTATCACTTTTTCTCCCCTGGACCAGGAAGTGGAAGCAAGCAATTTGATAATGAAACCGATGCGATATTTGCCAAATTCAAGGCGGCAGGCGTCAACAATCTGATAGTAGATTTTAGATACAATGGAGGTGGATTTGTTTCTTCGGCAGTCAACTTAGCCAGTCTAATTGCCCCAGGAGTTAGAAATACAGATGTGTTTTCGAAAACAAAATACAATTCCTTCATCATGGAACAAATCCCAGAACTACGTGATGTGAAAACCACCTTTTTGGCTAAAAATGAAAATTTAGGAAATACACTCTCTGGAAATCGGATCTATATCCTGACCTCTAATCGGACGGCTTCAGCTTCCGAGCTGATCGTAAATGGTTTAAAGCCTTACATGGATGTATTTTTGATTGGAAACACCACGACCGGGAAAAATGTAGGTTCAATTCCCTTTGAAGATGAGGCCAATCCTGAAAATAAGTATGGAATTTTGCCTATAGTTACCCAAAGTTTCAACAGTCTAGACCAATCCGATTACACCACTGGATTCAAACCAAATGTGGAGGCTTTGGAATCAGCTGAACTCCTATTACCGCTGGGTGATATAAATGAACAATTGCTTCGAAAAGCTCTGGCTCAAATCACCGGAACAGCACCATCAGGGAGAATTTTCAAATCCAACCGATTGGATATTGCTAGTTCATTAGATCAAAAAAATCGGACTGGCCGGATGATTGAGCCTTCCTTTTTGAACTAAATCCAGAGGCGTTTTTGGGCTGATTATTCGATTTTTTCTTGGATAAATGAGTTAGAATTTGGTTATTCTAGATTAACAGTAGAGGTTTTACCTCTTAAATGAATAATTATCCAATCTTAATTCAAAAAATCATGTTCGAAAATCTTACCTGGAAGAAGCCTTCCTTACTTGCTGGTCTCCTAGTTGGTTCAGTCTTGTTTGCGTGTCAACCACAGGATGAGGCTCTCATTACTCAAGATACCGTTGAATTTATCAAGTATCAAAATGGCGACATTATCCCTGGCAAATATATTGTATCCTTGAATCCAACGGGTATTAATTCCCGGAAGGATATGAACTATGATGCGGTTCAAGCCTCCATGCGGAAGTCTGTCACCTCATTACTTGCTAATTATAGAATTTCAGAAGAAAAGCTATCCTATGTCTATGGCAATGCCATCGAAGGATTTGCCGTGGAGCTTTCAGATGAAGAATTTCAGTCTATCTCTAAAGATCCAAGTGTAAAACTGATCGAGCCTGATCGAATCATTGCCTTGGCTCCTCCTCAAGGAAAAGGCCCTGGATCTGGCGGAGGTGGAGGTGGAAGCACTGCTGAAATCACCCCTTATGGAATCAAACGAGTAGGTGGCGGTGCAACAAATTACACTGGTTCTGGAAAAGCTTATATTATTGATTCCGGAATCGACAGCTCACACCCTGATTTGAATGTAGATGCTGAATCAGGTTTTAATGCCTTTGATAAAGGAAAAGATAGTGACCTCGCAATTGACGGAAATAGTCATGGGACACACGTGGCGGGAACTGTTGCTGCAATAAAAGGAAATGGCCTCGGAGTAGTAGGCGTCGCAGCAGGAGCTACAGTAGTTCCCGTGAAAGTATTAGATAGTCGAGGATCTGGATCATACTCAGGCGTTATCGCTGGAGTTGATTTTGTAACTGCAATAGGCTCAGGTTCTGATGTGGCCAATATGAGTCTAGGTGGTCCTCCTTCTCCTGCTTTGGATAATGCTGTAATTGCACTTGGAGCCTCAGGTGTAAAAGTGGCTCTAGCTGCAGGAAATTCATCAGCGGATGCAAATGATTCTAGCCCTGCTCGAGCGAATGGCCCAAACATTTATACCGTGTCTGCGATAGATTCCAAGGATAATTTTGCAAGCTTTTCAAATTTTGGAAATCCCCCAATAGACTATGCTGCACCTGGAGTAGGCGTCCTATCAACAGTACCTGGAGGATATGCTACTTACAGTGGCACATCCATGGCCTCTCCGCATATCGCAGGAGTGTTGCTTTTAGGCCCGATAAAGGCTTCCGGTACAGCAATTGGGGATCCTGATGGAAATCCCGACTCAATCGGTTCACATTAATATATTAAAGAGCGGCTTTTCTAAGCCGCTCTTTTTTTATATAACTCTTGATAATTTTTTGATTTTCGCCACTTTTCTTTTTGGAATGCTTTTACCTTTGTCAAAATCGCTAAGCAGTGCTAGAAATAATTGCCAGTTTTATTTTAATTCTTTCCATCTATTTTTTAGGAAGCCTGGCCCTAGTACAGGAGGTCATTCGACCAAATAAGCACTTGGTAAGAGCCGGTAAGCTAGAAAAAGGACAATGGGTAACCAATTACTCGAAAATCATCCTACTCAGTCTGCTACTTTCTTTGATTACCACTACTGCAGC
>CAWUWQ010000339.1:0-3035 GCA_963926065.1 uncultured Algoriphagus sp. | reverse complement strand
AATCAACGCTAGCTTATAACCACGTGGGATTTCAAAAATTAACTTAATCAGTTTGACCGAAAGGAAAGAAACCAAGGTCACAGCAAGAAGTATCAGCGCCCCAAAAGCTAAAATCAAAGGATCCTTCCGGTTGATGCTCATTCCTACCACTTCGATCACAAACATGATCAAGGTTAGAACCAACAATCCAATGGCGGCCCCTTTAATGGCAAAAGCACCTGGCTTGATCAGGTTTAGTTTTCCTTTAATCCAGGCACCTATTTTCTTAAAAAATTTCTTCATTATTTTTTGAGTTTTATCTATTGAGTTGGATTCACAGTGATTTTACCATAAACAGCATCCCGGAAGTTTTTATGAAGTCCGATTCCATCATATGGGAATAATTGAACAAAAAGTACTGCGACCAATTCATTTTTAGGGTCAACCCAGAAAAGCGTACTGGCTGCTCCATCCCAGAAAAATTCACCAACAATACCATTCATTTCTTCAACAGTAGCTGGCGGATCAGTCCGGACAGCAAAGTCAATCCCAAATCCGACTCTTCCTTTGCTTGGAAGCCAAGATCGCTCTGTCACCGAATCGGAGAGATGATTCGTTGCCATTAACTCGATTGTCTCTGGTTTTAAAATCCGAGTTCCATTGATTTCACCCTTCCGAACCAGCATCCGTGCAAAAGTCATGTAATCATCCAAGGTAGAAGTCAAACCAAAACCTCCAGGAGTCAATGGCCACTTTTTAAGATTAAAAGCATGCGCAGAAGAGTCTGGCATTTGTGTCAATTCACCTTCCGCTGTTCGTTGATAGGCAGCAGAAAACCGATTTAAATCTTCGGCTGGAACTACATAGCGGGTATTATTCAATTTTAAAGGTCCCAAAACATGTTCTTGAACATACTCTGCATACGGAACTCCTGAAATTCGCTCAACCAAAAATGCCTGGACGTCTACTGATTGCCCATATTCCCATTGTGTACCTGGCTGAAACCAGAGCGGAGTGCTTCCAATCTTTTCCGCCATTTGGGTTAATGTATTTTCAAAACTTCGAGCATCTTTCTCCTTCATCACTTCGCTCAAACCTGGAATATTATCTCGATTCGGAAATCCTGCTGTATGTCGGGTGATATCGCGAATTGTCACCGGGTGATCGGCATCCACCAGAATCATTTCTCCTTTTTCATCCACTCCTTGGTAAACTTTCATATTGGCGAACTCCGGAGCATATTTTTCCAAGGGATCGTCCAACTGAAATTTTCCTTCTTCCCAAAGTGTCATCAATGCGGTGCCTGTGATCGGCTTAGTCATCGAATAGATTTGCACAATCGTGTTTCGATCCATCGGGATTTGTTTCTCTTGATTGGCAAAGCCAAAAGCATTGAAATAAACCTCCTGATCTTTTTCGAAAATCAGCGCAGAAATTCCGGCAACATTTCCTGAGTTGACATAGCGCTGAAGCGTAGAATCTAACCTGGCGATGGCACTTTCATTGACAACAAAGGCCACTTTTTCTTCCGGCTGTTGGCAAGAAGTGATGAGCACTACTAACCCAAGGGCGATTGCCGGAAGGATTTTCAAGGACTTGTTCATAGCGTATTAATAATTTTATAGATTTTACCCTGATTCTTACTCATGATGTAAACTTGCTTTTCAGCGTCAATTCCGAATTTCAAATCTACTCGACCACCTACCAATTCCTCCATTGTCGTTTCTTTTCCTTCGAAAATGACTTTCAGACTTTTTACTTCTGGACTTGGTTTTTGATTCAAATCTGCAAAGAACAATCGACCCGTTGGAATATCTCCAAAAATGAAATTGCCCTTAAGCTTTCCTTCTGGAAGAAAATACCCTCCAATCACAGCCACCGTCTCATCATGTTCAAGCTGAATCAATGGGTAAGTGACTCCAAGCTTGTCGTCATCTTTAGGCAATGGATAAAGGCTCCGGAAACTTCCAAAAGGATTAATCATAAATCTTCCTTCTCGAATAGGCCAACCATAAAATTTCCCAGGCTCAATCATATTAATTTCTTCAATGCTGTGCTGTCCGATGTCGGTAGCAAATAGATTCCCTGATTCATTCCAAAAGATTCGGTTTGGATTTCGGAATCCAAAGGCCAACACTTCGCCAGCTTTTCCCGGAACACCTGCGAAAGGATTGATTTTGGGTATTCCGTATTTTCCATTTTTCCCATCTTTTCCGGCTGGATCGATTCGCAAAATGCTGCTATAAATTCCCGCACCTCCATGGTTAGAAATATGGGCAAATCGTTTTTCAGCTGTTCCGCCATCTCCATAACCGATATAGAGCAATCCAAAATCAGGATCGCCTTTCTTCGAATTTGGATTGAAGGTCAGCTCTTGCATTCCATGAGCTTGAGAAGAGTTATCTATTCGAAGGACTTCTCGATTGGTTCCTTTGAAGGTTTTGGCATTTGGATCATCCGCCTTCCATTCAGTCAGCACCCACTGCATGAAAACTTTCAAGCTATCGGTATACCCAAAATCCGAAGACTGTGTCCCCCCAGGCTCGGTATGCGCAGTAAAGAAAAGACCATTTTCCAAGAATTGCGGATGAAAGGCAAAACTCCCTACTCCAGTACCCCATCCTGGCTTGCTGACCATATCCGATTTTTGCTGCAATAAGTCTAAATAGAGTTGTGGCTTTTGGTCCACCAATTCATAAATCCCAATGCGCTGATCATTAATCATCAAGCGGTTTGTACCAGGGATTGGCTCCATTTTAGTCATTTTGGCTAAAGCAGGCGTAGTATCAGATGCTGGTAACTGAGCAAAAAACTCCAATTCAAAACGATTCCCCGAATCCTGAATTTTTTCTGGGATAAGGTTAGAAGTCGTATCTCCCAATATTTCAATTGGAAGCGACTCGAAAGTATGCAGGTAACTGAGGATGGAATTAAGATCTGAATCCGAAAAGTTAGGATTAGCCGGCATTTCAGTCTTATAAATAGCCAATAGCCTCAAAGCTCTTTCATCTTTGGCAAGAAAAAACTCCGAAGGATTTTTGATAAATCTTTTGATC
>CAWUWQ010000338.1:0-7236 GCA_963926065.1 uncultured Algoriphagus sp. | reverse complement strand
CATAAGTTTTGAGTGCAACCTTTCCGTCTTGAAACTTGCTACTATCAACTGAAATCTGAGAGTTGGGAAAAGAAGTAATTCGATCCTCAAAAAGTGTTGAACTGAGTTGGAATGGGAAATTGGCTTCCAACAATCTTCCAAGACAGATGCGAAATTCAATCGGATCCGATGGTAATTCTTGAAACTTTTCCTGCAGGGTTTCAGAATCAAATTTAACTTGATACCCATTTGAATACGCCAATATTAAAGCTGAATTCAATTGCCAAGTATCTGTGGGAACAAGAGTCCAGTTTTGAGCTTCTTTTTCAAGTTTGCATGGCAAAAGCAGTAAAGGAGCTCTGAGAATCTTTCCATTCATCATCTTCCCTTCTAAAAAAGGCCAAGCCAGAAAAAGACTTTGATCTCCCGTCTCTTCTTGTGTCAATTGATCTCTAAAAGCAATTTTTGAAAGTAACTTTGAAATCCTATTCACCTCTCCGAGCCGAGGATCTACCTCGGGAATTAGCGAAATTTTATTTTTCCCTAAAATAGCTTTTCGCAAGATTTCAAAGGCTGTTTCGCCATTTAAGAAGTCTAGCTCCTGCAGATCAAGAACTCCATTTCCTTCAGTTTTTGGGAGGTAAAGCGATTTATTTCTCGAAGAGAGATCGGTGAGTTTGTTGCCGTAAAACTGAAAAATAGAGCCCGCCATTTATTTCAAAGGCGAATCGAGCTCATTTGCCATTTCTTTATAGACTATTCTATCCATCATTGAAGGCAACCATTTATTCAGGAAAACAGCCATTTTGCCTTGGGTGGTCAGGACCAAATCTCTTTTTCTTTGAAGAGTAGACTTCAAAATTGCTAGTGCCACTTCCTCTGGATTCATCATTTTTGATTCGTCGCGTGGAGATTTTCCCTGTGATTCTCCGTGAGCTGTCAAGGCACCGTTTCGGATATTGGACGCTGTAAAACCTGGACTAGCGACCAAAACATGAACACCCTGATTCATAACTTCGGTACGTAATGCCTCCAAAAATCCATTCATGGCATATTTACTTGCCGAATAGGCTGTCCGAGCTGGGGTGCCACGGTAGCCATTAATAGAAGAAATCCCGATGATCGAGCCTTTGGATTTTAAAATCTCTGGCAAGCAATATTTGGTAGCGTATACCGTCCCATAAAAATTGGTATCCATCACTTGCTTAAATACATCCAAATCTAGATCCTGAAAAAGTGCTCGCATGGAAATACCTGCGTTATTGACCAAGATATCGATTTTACCAAAATGAGAAATGGTTTTTTCTGCCATATTCTTATTGTCAGATTCGGAAGCTGCATCTGCCAAAATTGCTAAAGCTTCAATATTTTGGGATTTCAGTTGACCAAGGGTTCGATCTAACTTTTCTTGGTTTCGGCCAGTGATCACGACTTTTGCACCATTTCGACCAAAAACCAACGCACTGGCTTCACCTATTCCAGATGTAGCGCCAGTGATGATTACGACTTTATCTTTTAAAACTTGCTTTTTCATTCAGTATCTAAAGATAAGGGAATGATAAAAAATAGAAAGGATTCTTTTCAAATCTGTACTGGTCCAGTTAATAAACCTCTTGCACCGCCCTTAATTTGGTAGATTCTAAACTACACAATCTAAAATCAATATGCACCTCTGCCACTATTAAATGCGCAAGAGAATCACCAATTTTACTTGACTACAGACTTCAATCTTACAATTTACCCAGCTTCGCAGAAGCTTTTTGATTGAAGAAATTAAATACGATTGTTTGTAGGAGCTTCAGAGAAGCGATTTGATTTCCATTCCTTCTAGCCTAGAAAACAAATATCACTTGAGAATTCAACTAACTATTCAACCTTAAACTTAATTTCAAATTTTTATCAAAAGGCCTCGCCATCCCTTTCCAGCAAAATCAGCTAGATAGGAACTTGTTAAAAAGTGTCTGCCTTAACTTTAGAATTAGAACCTTTAAAAGTGAATAATTTCTTAGGGAAAGTAGATCCGATATGATTCATTTTGAGGATAGCATTTCCTCTTTTTTCCCTAGTTTTGCACTCATGTCGAGGAAAATGAAAAATAAGGTCATCACCAATCTTCTTATTGAGCGAATAGCGTCAGAGGGTAAATGTCTTGGCCATCATGAGGAAAAAGTGGTGTTCGTGACTGGGGTTGCCCCTGGAGATATAGTAGATGTAAGAATCACCAAGGGCAAGAGCTCTTTTATGGAGGGTGAGCCAGTAAAATTTCACGAATATTCCAAGGAACGAATCGAACCTTTCTGCTCACATTTTGGAACTTGCGGAGGTTGCAAATGGCAGCATATCAATTACGATCTTCAGAAAACATACAAGCGGCAGCAGGTTCTGGATCAATTTCAGCGCATTGCGAAAGTGTCTATTCCAGAAGTAATGCCAACCTTAGGTTCTGAAAAAACCCGATACTACCGCAATAAGCTCGACTTTACTTTTTCCAATAAAAAATGGCTTACGCTAGACCAAATCCGATCCGAAGAGGAATTTGATCGAAATGCACTTGGTTTTCATATTCCGAAGATGTTTGACAAAATCGTTGATGTAGATCATTGTTATCTTCAAGGAAATATTTCCAATGATGTCCGGAATGAACTTCGAGCTTTTGCATTGGAAAACAAACTCACTTTTTACGATATCCGAAATCACGTTGGTTTATTAAGAAACCTAATTATCCGCACCACGAGCACCGGCGAAAGCATGGTAATTGTTCAGTTTGGAGAAAATGACCCGGAGTCAATACAGCTTGTGATGAAATTTTTAAATCAAAAGTTTCCGGAAATCACTTCTTTGATTTCTATAATTAACTTGAAAGCAAATGAGACATTTCATGATTTAGAGCTGGTGACTTATGCAGGCAAAGATTATATCGAAGAGCAAATGGAGGGATTGAAATTCAGAATTAGTCCAAAATCATTCTACCAAACCAATTCCGAGCAGGCATATAATCTTTACAAAGTAGCTCGTGATTTTGCGCAGCTCAAAGGTGATGAGGTTGTTTATGATCTATACACAGGAACAGGGACTATTGCGAATTTCGTAGCAAAACAAGCCAAGCAGGTCATTGGAATCGAATATGTAGAATCTGCAATAGAAGATGCTAAGTTAAATTCCAAATTGAATGGCATAGAGAACACCTTGTTTTATGCTGGTGACATGAAAGACATGCTCAACGAGGAATTTATAGCTAATCATGCGAAGCCTGATCTAATCATAACAGATCCACCACGAGCAGGAATGGATGAGAAAGTGGTACAGATGCTCCTAAGACTGGAAGCACCGAAGATTGTTTACGTGTCCTGCAACCCAGCCACTCAGGCGAGGGATGTGGCCTTATTGGCAGAAAAGTATAATGTGTTAAAAATCCAACCCGTGGATATGTTTCCACAGACCTATCATGTGGAAAATGTGATTCTTTTGAGCAAAAGAGATTAGTTATTTAAGGCGATGATGAAATTAGAAAACAGTAAAGTATAGAAAGACTTTTCTTCAAGCGTTTTGCCGCGATCATATTTTTTGCGGAGAGTACAATTGTTCGTCGCAGGCTCACTAAGGTGTATTCTTTTTTCGAAAATCTAGGTTAAATTTAAGTTGCCTACAAAGACAAATAAAGCTAAAGAGGCATACGACCTTAACCAGAGTTAGCACACATGTGGGAAAATTTTGATTTTTGGAAATTTTTAGCGGGACTTGGGTTATTCCTATTTGGAATGTCTCAGTTGGAGAATGGAGTCAAAGAATTGGCCGGAAGACGTTTCAAGGTTTTCATTAAGAAGCATACTAAAAACAAAATAAAGGCTATTCTGGGTGGAACATTGATCACTGCAATCTTGCAAAGTAGCTCAGTGGTTACATTGATGTTGCTAGCATTTGTAGGAGCGGGAGTGATCAGTATGAAAAATGCATTGGGCATCATTCTAGGCTCAAACTTGGGAACAACCTTTACGGGATGGCTTGTAGCTACCCTTGGCTTTAAGGTCGATATTGAGAGTTTTATCATGCCATTTATTGCTATTGGAGGGTTATTGGTTGTGCTTTTTCCAAAACGGCAACAACTGTTTAATACAGGTCTCTTAACATTAGGGTTATCTTTTCTTTTTCTTGGCCTTTCATTTATGAAGGACAGCATCAGCTACCTTGCTGAGAATTTTGATATCAGTCTTTTTGCTGACTACGGACCAGTTGTATTTCTTTTAGTAGGCTTTTTATTTACTGCTCTCATTCAATCAAGTTCAGCCACAATGGTGATCACTTTAAGCGCCTTAAATGTCGAAATTATAGATTTTAATGCAGCTGCTGCTGTGGTTATTGGCGCAAATTTGGGAACTACCATTACTGTATTATTGGGTGGACTTCGGGGAACTGCATCAAAAAAAAGAGTGGCCATTGGACATTTCTTATTTAATCTAGTCACAGACATCGTTGCATTTTTTTCCATGGGACTATTGATTTTCTTTATCACAGATGTCCTAAACATTAAAGATGAACTATTCGCTCTAGTGCTATTTCATAGTACTTTCAACCTTTTAGGTATTATTTTATTTTTCCCCTTCCTCGGTCAGTTTGCGGACTTTCTAAGTACCAGATTCACTAGTTCGAATGACAGAGCAGGATTATTTATTCATGAAATAACAGTGGAAGTGCCAGAGACAGCTCTTGAAGCACTTAATAATGAAACCAACCACCTCCTTTCACTAGTTTTAAAATTATGGAGAATAGCTTTTCTTCAAAATAATAATGAACCAATTTCATTGATAAAGGGGAGATTTTTCAAGCCACAAGAAAACTTCTTTGACAATTATTATGAAATAAAAAGACTTCATGGTGAAATGATTAACTTCTATGGAGACCTTCAAAAACAGTCATTGACTGAGGAAGTATCTTACAGACTTTCGAAAATTATCACTGCAACAGGAAATGCCCTATATGCGGCAAAGGATATTAAGGACATTGAAATAGACCTCGCCAACTTTCGGAAATCAGGAAAAAAAACCATAATGTCACTCTATGATTTTTTAAATGATTCTAATCGCGTAATGACCACTAGATTTAAACAAATGCTTGAATCTGAATCTAACGAAACATTTTTCGAAGAACTAAGCAAACTCATGCTCGACATTCAAATAAACTATGATAAATTATTGGAAATGGTTTATGATCATACAATCCGCAAACATTTAGAGGAAGAAGAAATTGCTACCGTCTTAAATGTCAACAGGGAGCTTTATTCTTCTAATAAAGCAATCATTTTTGCACTAAAAGATTACAAGCTCAGTCCAGCACAAGTCACACAATTTGAGAATTTACCTCCTTTTAGATAGTTCTATCTTGGTTGTTGATATTTCCCCACTCCGGAGAGGCCTTTTTAAAAACGATGAGTTCAAGTATATTTTCAAGATTGATCATTCTAATTATTTCTTCATTCTCTGTTACTGGTATCAAATTATTGTTTTTCAATAGTTTATCAGGATAAAGATCTTTTAAAAGAGTCTTTGATGGTATCACGTTGGTAATGGGATTCATTATTTTCGATAGTGGTGTTTTAAGGTCATGTGATTTAAGTGATCAGATAAGGGTACCTCTTTAAATTGTACCAATCATTTCCTTATACGAATCGACTTACTATTTCTTTTCAATAGCATCTAATCTGATATTGAGAAATTAAAAGTGATAACCACTACCATTCTCATCCTTTATACTAATACACAAGTGAAATTGACCTTCTTTCTATTTCTCAAAACTTTTGAATAAAGGAAGTACACTCTATTTTCTCTACATTGAAATGTTAGAAAACATGGAGATTGAGGTAAAATTGTCCGTTCTTTGTCTTCTATAATTAAAGGCTTTCATCATTAAACTTTAGAAGTTTAAAAAATAAATGTCTCTTTTAATAGAATGCAACCAAGTAATAAAACAATGATTTCAGACGAAAACGACCCAACTTTAAACGGGAAATACCTAGGAACGATCTCTAGTGATTTTGTCAAAATTTCTGACACTTTAAAGGAAGCTTCCTATCAAGTTCGCTCACGAAAATTTTCCGAATATCCCATCTTTCCTATCTCCAAGGAGATGCAACCCATCGGAAAAATCTTTATCGGAAAAGCTGAGAAAGACTTGGATTGGAATTACTTCATCACCTACCTAGATGAGTTTGTCCAACGGAAATTGATTGGGGAAGAATCTCTAGAAGACTTTACAAAAGCCTACAAAGATCCTGATGAATTTTGCTGCCTATTTGTGATTGATGGGGCTTTCACCAGCTTTGTTTACATTCCTTATCCAAATGATTAAGGTTAAAAAAAATCAAAGAAAGGCTTTACCAATTAGATTTGGTAAAGCTTTTTTATTTACTGATAATGAATTATTTATAGACTCGCAACAAAAGCTATAATTCATCCTAATCTGGCCCAGAAACCAAGACTCATCCGAGTGATTTTTCAACTAGTTGATCCAAAGAACAGCTTATTTACTAAGAATTTAAATTAGTCACATTTTGGTTCATTAATTATTCTTTACACTCTAAAAATGCTTCCAGCCTTGCGCCTTAATTTGCACTGCCGTTCCACTTTTAGTCACCAAAAATTTACCTTCTTCCGATTTGGTAATGTGTCCTATGAAATGGATGTCTGGGTGTTTTTCCACTTTTTCAAAGTCCTTCTGATCGATGGTAAATAATAATTCGTAATCTTCACCACCATTCATTATGCACGTGATTGGGTCTAGACCCAACTCGACAGCAGTATCAAAAGTCTGCTTATCTATGGGTAGTTTATCTTCATAGATCGTCGCTCCAACCCCTGAAGCTTTGCAGATATGAAAAATCTCGGAAGCCAATCCATCTGAAATATCCATCATGCTGGTAGGAATTACTCCCAATTCTTTGAACTCATGAATTATATCCATTCGGGCATCTGGACGAAGTTGCCTTCCAGTTATCACCGAGTATTTATCTAATTCAGGCTTCATATCAGGGTTGGCGAGAAACACTTGCTTCTCACGTTCCAAAACCTGAAGACCAACTAAGGCGGCACCTAAATCGCCGGTCACGCAAAGAATATCATTTGCTTTTGCACCAGATCGATAAGTGATTTCTTCTTTTTTGGCTTCACCAATTGCAGTAACCGAAATCACCAAGCCTGATCTCGAAGCAGTCGTATCTCCACCAACTAGATCAACTCCATAATGATCACATGCCGCATAAATCCC
>CAWUWQ010000337.1:0-2976 GCA_963926065.1 uncultured Algoriphagus sp. | reverse complement strand
GATCAAGAATAATTTGACGCTGATCGATGCGAGTTGCCCAGTGGTTTTAAAACTTCAGTATCGAATCAAAAATTCATTTGACAAGGACGAGGCGATCTATATTTATGGTAAGCATGGTCATGCTGAAGTGATAGGATTATTGGGTCAAACCAGTAATAAAGCAGTTGTCTTCCAAGACATTTCCGAACTCGACTTACCTAGTCTTCCAAAGAACATCACGCTCTACAGCCAGACTACCAAAAGCACAGATAAATTTTACGAGATCAATGAGATTTTAAGGCAAAATGGTATCACGGTAAATACCAACGATACCATTTGTCGTCAGGTCTCAAACAGGGATAAGGAATTAAGATCTTTTGCAGAGAAATTTGATAAAATCATTTTTGTGAGTGGGACCAAATCCTCCAATGGAAAAGTGCTTTACAACGTTTGCAAAGAGAAGAATGAAAATACCTATTTCGTTTCAAATGCTGACCAAATCGAATCTGGTTGGTTTGGCGAAAATGATAAAGTAGGAATTTGCGGTGCGACTTCCACTCCACTGTGGCTCATGGAGCACGTAAGAGAGCGGATTCTTACATTTTAAGAAAACATTCTGAAATTACATTCATGAAGTCGGCGAAATCAATATCATCCATCGATCCGAAGGGAGTGATTATAGCCTCTTCGATTATCTTACTTTGGGCAATTTCCATTTTTTTGTTGCTTCAAGTTGAGATCGATTGGACTAATCCGCTGATCTACCTTGGCGTTTTTGTTCAAACGCATTTATACACGGGACTCTTTATCACCGCACACGATGCCATGCATGGTTTGGTCTCTTCAAATAAAAAAGTTAATCATGCCTTAGGATGGTTTTCAGCAATGCTCTTTTCTTATAATTTTTATTGGAAACTTTTTCCAAAGCACCATGAGCACCATCGCTATGTAGCTACGGAGAAAGATCCGGATTATCATTCTTCGGATAATTTTCTGATTTGGTATTTCAGTTTTGTGAAGCAATATGTGACCGTTTGGCAGATTCTTTTGATGGCCGTTACATTTAATATTTTGAAGCTTTTTCTCCCTACAGAAAACTTGATCGTTTTCTGGATGCTTCCTGCAATCCTTTCCACATTTCAGCTTTTTTATTTTGGGACTTACCTTCCGCACCGTGGAGAAAGTGAAAATCCACATCATTCTGCAAGTCAATCAAAAAACCATCTTTGGGCTTTTGTTTCGTGTTATTTTTTCGGCTACCACTTCGAGCATCATGATTCGCCAGGTACTCCTTGGTGGAGGCTTTGGAGAGAAAAAGAAAAACAAACGGCTTGATTTCGATGATTTTTGTTGAAATATCCTAAGCATCCAAACTTTTTTGGGTTGAATTGATTTTCTAGGTAATACAGTCCAATTATGAAGTTTACTTATACCTTATTAGTAGTATTTGCACTATCACTTTCAGCATTCTCGCAGGGAATTATTCGTGGTCGAATCTTCAATCCGGTAAATAATCAAGCGGTTCCTTTTGCAAACGTGCTAGTCATGGAGACCGAGCTTGGAGCAATTTCTGATGAAGAGGGGTTTTACGAAATCGTAAATGTGACTCCGGGATTATATAATGTACGAGCCAGTTTTGTTGGCTACAAGACTGCTACAGCCTACGAAGTTCAAGTCACTCAAGCAAAACCTGTTCAGCTGGATTTTGCATTGGCAGAAGATGCTTCAGAATTATCAGAGGTAGTGGTCAGTTCAGAGTTTTCCAGATCGGAGGAAACCCCGCTTTCGGTAAGAAAATTGAATTCCAATGAGATCGAGCGATATCCTGGTGGTAATCGAGATATTTCCCGAGTCATCCAATCCCTGCCTGGAGTAGCCAGTACGGCAAGTTTCAGAAATGACATCATTATCCGCGGAGGAGCGCCCAATGAGAATAAGTTTTTCGTAGATGAGATCGAAGTGCCGGTGATCAACCACTTCGCCACTCAGGGTTCCTCTGGAGGTCCTGTCGGGATTCTCAATGTGAATCTGATCAAGAATGTGGATTTGATCGCGGGAGGATTTCCTGCAAATAGAATGGATGCAATGAGTTCCTTCTTCGAGTTTACCTTGAAAGAAGGTCGTAGAGACAAAATGGCTACCCAATTGACACTGGGGGCTTCAGAGTTGACTTTATCGAATGAAGGACCGATCGGTGAAAAAACAACCTATTTGGTATCGGCTAGAAGGTCCTATTTACAAGGACTTTTCAGACTAATTGGCTTGCCTTTTCTTCCAACTTTCAATGATTTCCAAGTGAAAACAACCACCAAACTCAATGAAAAGACGGAATTGACTTTTATCGGTGTGGGCGCGATTGATAATTTTGTATTGAATCAGGATGTGCCTGAGGAGGAAACAGATGATGAGCGCGCCGACCGACTTTATTTGCTGGATGTGCTGCCAATCCAAAGTCAGTGGAATTATACCACCGGATTAAAATTGAAACGATTCCGGGAAAACGGTTTTTGGACTTTTGTGCTGAGCAGAAATATGCTCAACAATGAGGCCTATAAATATGCCGGAAATGACGAAAGCAACGAGTCAAACCTGCTTTTTAGATACATCTCTCAAGAATCAGAAAACAAATTTAGAGCCGAGAACAGTATTTTTGGAAAAGGCTACACCCTCAAATACGGAGTCAACTACCAATATTCAAGGTATTTTATCAACAACTTTGATCGAGCTACACTTGCTTCCTCAGGTCAGGTCATCGATGTAGAATCGACTTCGAATTTTAACCAGTATGGGGCATTTATTTCTGGATCCAAAAACTTTTACAATGATCGCTTATTGGTGACAGGTGGAGTTCGAATGGATGGAGCTGATTTTGCAGAAACAGCTTCTAACCCACTGAATCAAATTTCTCCACGAGTTTCCTTTTCTTATCAGTTAAAGCCAAATCTATTTGCGACAGCAAATGCTGGAATTTATTACCAAAAGCCAGCGTATACGGTA
>CAWUWQ010000336.1:0-8604 GCA_963926065.1 uncultured Algoriphagus sp. | reverse complement strand
TGAACCACAGGATTTGGATGAAATCGAAAAAAATGGTCCCCAAATCTTTGGAGAATCACTTTTCTTCAATAAAAATAGAAGATTAAGCTTTGAGCCAAGTCTTAATCAAGCCACTCCAAAAAATTATATTCTGGGACCTAGTGACATGATCTATGTGGATATCTATGGTCAATCCGAACAATATTATGAAGCGACAGTCAATCCGGATGGCTTTGTGCTCTTGGATAATATCGGCCCCGTTTCGGTCTCTGGAAAGTCTATTGAGGAAGCCCAAGGAATCATTAAAAGCCGGGTCTCCAGATATTATCCAGGCCTTTCAGGAGCGAGTCCAAGTACTTTTCTTCAAGTCACTTTAGGTAATGTCCGTACGATCAAAGTCAATATTCTTGGCGAGGTGCGATTGCCAGGCACTTTTACCTTGAGTGCTTTTTCTACTGTTTTCAATGCGCTTTATGCTGCTGGAGGGCCAAATGAAAATGGCTCTTTCCGTGCAATTCGACTAATTCGGAATAATAAACTCATTGCTGAAATAGATGTCTATGAAATGCTGACCAAAGGCATGGCCGATTTGGAGCTGCAGCTGAAAGATCAAGATGTGATCCTAGTTCCAGCATTTCTCGCTCGTGCTAAGGTAAACGGAGAGGTCAAGCGTCCAATTACTTTTGAAATTGCTCCAGAAGATACGTTTGAAGATCTCTTAAATTATGCCGGAGGATTTACAGATGAGGCATTCAAAGACCGTGTGGCAATCTCTCGAATTACCGGTAATCAGCGTTCGGTTTCTGATGTCTACCAAAATCAATTTGGGATGTTTATTCTCAAAGGGGGTGATGATATTACTGTTCAGCGGATTTTGAATAGGTATTCCAACCGGGTCCAAATCAAAGGAGCGGTATATCGAGAAGGAACTTTTGCCTTGACAGATGGGCTCAAACTTTCTGAACTGATCAAAAATGCCGAAGGTCTTCGTGGGGATGCCTACACTGAGCAGGCGAGTATCCTGCGAACAAAAACTGATCTCAGCACAGAAATGATCCAAGTTAATCTCAAAGCAGTTTTGGCTGGCTCTGATCCTGATGTCACTTTGCAACGCGAAGATGTTGTTCGGATCGCAAGCATTTATGATATTCAAAATGAGCAATATGTTCAGATTCTAGGCGAAGTGAAGCGACCGGGTGTCTATCCTTTCTCCAAATCCATGAGACTGGAGGAATTAATTGTACTAGCAGGAGGACTTCAGGAATCTGCAAATTCTCAGGATATAGAAATCGCCAGAAGACTAGAGGATACTGACCTTGGGACCTTGTCAGATATTATTCCGGCTCAGGTTGCGGCCAATTTGTCCATCACCAGCGAATCGCCAGAACTGATGCCTTTTGACCAGGTGATAGTCAGAAAGCGTTCCACCTTTACCATGCAAAGATTGGTGGCCGTAGAAGGTCAGGTGAATTCTCCTGGGATTTTTGCTATTCAGACCAGCGGTGAGCGAATCTCTGATCTAGTCAAACGAGCAGGTGGATTAAATCAATTTGCCTATTCCAAAGGGGCAACCTTGATCCGACGAACGGAATTTTTCAATACTGAATCTGAGGAAATCAGAAGAAAACGAAATTTGGAAGCGTTGAGAATGAAGCTTGAAGCAGATCCTTCTAATTCTGAGGCACAGGTAGAATTATTGCAGCGTTTGTTCAGAGATTTACCCGAAACAGCAAATCCAGTAGCAACTCAATTGGCACAAAACAAAAAAGAGTCACTGGATCAGATTGCGGAAGGAACTCCCGGATTTGAAGTAAAGCTAAAGCAAACCGAAGCAGTTGCCATCAATCTGGAAACAATCATTACCTATCCAGGGTCAGAAGATGACTTACTTTTGGAAGAGGGAGATATTCTATCTGTCCCAAAATTACTCCAAACTGTTCGAATGCGAGGAGACTTAGTCTATCCGACTACGCTTCGACATGAGTCTGGCAAAAGTTTAAAGCACTATATTAATAATGCCGGAGGGTTTGACCGCAGAGCGAATCGGAAGCAAACTTATGTAGTCTATGCAAATGGTGCTGTAAAGCGGACCAAAGGAATCTTTGGAATTCGAAACTATCCACCAGTAGAGCAGGGAGCGGAAGTCATCGTGCCTACTAAAGGGCCTAGAGTTCCGCTACGTTTGGGAGAAGTCGTTGGGATTACTACCGGCTTGGCAACATTGGGATTAGTCATTTCACAAATCAACTGGTAATGGCAGGATCGCAGCATTTTTCAGACAATCAATTTACACTCAAAGAAGTCTTTCAAAATCTAAAGAGTTGGCTAAGCTATTTTCTCTCGCAATGGATGGTCCTTATTGCAGCAGGGATCATTGGTTTAGGAGTTGGAGCAATGGTTTCGATTTTTAAAAAGCCAGTTTTTCATGGAGAAACATCTTTTGTACTTGAAGATGGAGATGCTGGAGGGATGGGGCAAATGTCAGGTTTAGCTTCCTTGGTTGGCGTGAATATAGGTTCCTTAGGCGGGACAAGTGGCCTATTCCAAGGGGATAATATCATGGAGCTTTATCGCTCGGACCGGATGCTCGGCGAGACCTTGTTGAGTCCATTTGACGATGGGCAATTATTGATTGACCGATTTATTTCCTTTGAAGAGTTAGATAAAAAATGGTCGTCCAACGTAAATTTTGAGGCTATGGATTTTTCTATTCCTCGGTCTAATTTCACGGTTTCTCAAGATTCTGTGGTCAAAGAAATTTCAAAGTTAATTCGGGAAAATCAATTAGCAGTGGCGAAGCCTGATCGGAAACTTACGATTATTCAGGTTTCGATTTCCTCCCAAGATGAGCTTTTTGCAAAAGTATTCAATGAGCGATTGGTGGAAAAAGTCAATGCGTTCTATTTAGAAACCAAGACCAAAAAGACGGGAGAAAATCTAGGCATTCTGCAAACTCAGGCAGACAGTGTTCGCTCAATCTTGGATGAAAGTATCGGGGCCTATGCTGCGGCTTCAGATCGAGTTCCAAATGCGAATCCGCTATTAAGCTCCGCCACGGTGGAAAGTCGCAAACGACAAATTGATGTCCAGGCCACTGGTGCGGTATATCAAGAGATTGTTAAAAACTTGGAAATAGCCAAAGTGAATCATCGTAATAATTCGCCACTGATTCAAATCATCGATCAGCCTCGACTTCCACTTAAGCGGACAGAAATCAGATTAGTAAAAGGCATTGTTTTGGGAGCCGTAATCGTTGGATTGATCACCCTATTTGCACTTTATTTCCGCCGGTTGTATCAGAAGCATGTGCAGGAAAGCTAAAATGAGCTGCCATGTTTGAAAAACTATCTCTTCTTCCCATCGGTCACATTATCAGGAATAAATCCATCCAAAACTTTTTGTTTCTGGCGGTGATTCAATCGTCGAATATTCTGATCTCGATTATATCAATGCCACTATTGATCCAGAGTATTGGATTGGATCAATTTGGATTAGTCAATCTCTCACTTTCGGTGATCATTCTACTCAATATTTTAGTTGGATTTGGATATAATCTGAGTGCACCAAAGGATGTAGCCGTCAATCAGCAAGATAAAGACGCACTTTCACATTTGGTCTCGAATGTTTTTTCAGGAAAAATTCTGTTGGCATTTTTAGCGACGCTACTTATTCTAATAGGTGTCTTTGGAATGGGATTGTTCAAAGAATACCAAATCATTTTAGTATTTTCTTGTTTGCTTCTTTTTTCGGAAGCTACGTTACCGCTCTGGTTTTTTCAGGGAATGGAAAAAATGAAACTGATCAGTATTACTAATATTTTTAGTAAGCTGCTCTTTCTCCTTGGGATTGTTCTTTTTATCCACAGCCCGGATCAAAGCCACTGGGTTAACTTTATGATGGGGTTTTTTGGTCTTGGAATTAATCTTTTCCTTCTATTTTACATTCATACTTTTTTAGAAATCAAGTTCTATCGACCCCAATTTTCAGCAATCTGGGTGAGCCTAAAGGAGAATATCCTCTTCTTTTTTAGTAATCTGGCGAGTCATATCTCTATTAATGGAGGCCTGATAATTTTGAGTTTTTTCTCTGTGGCTGAAACACTGGGAATGTATAGTTTGGCGGAGCGTGTGGTGATGGTTTTACGACTTTTTCCAGCGTTGATTATTCAAGCCATTTACCCAAATGCCTCAAAAATTTATCAAGACGATGAACCTGCTTTCTTTCGGTTTTCGAAAAAAGTTTATGTCAGGGCCCTATTTGTGGGGGTATTGATTTCTGCTGGGACCTATTTCACTGCTCCTTGGATCATCCAGACCTTGGCGAGGAAGCCATTGAATGAATCTGTGGATTACCTAAGAATCTTAGCAGCGGTACCATTTTTGGCTTGTCTCAATGTGGGAAATGTGACGCTCATGCTGGTTGCAGATTTGAAAAACTTACTTTTCAAGGCTTCTTGGATGATGTGTGTTTATATGATCTTTATAGCATCCCTTTTGACAGCTCAGTTTGGAGGTATTGGTCTTTGCTATGCGATTCTTTCGACAGAGATTATCGTTTTTCTGATATGTATGGTTTTGCTCTTTAGAAATAATCGAAAGCTCTTCCGTGGATTCTATAGCTAAAAATCGTGTTGCAATTATCCTAGTCAACTGGAATGGGTTAGACTTTACAGTGGCATGTCTCAATTCAATTCGGGATCTGGATTATTCGAATTATGGGCTTATTCTAGTTGATAATGCCTCCGATAATCAAGAAGGAGAAATTCTCCAAAAACAATTTCCTGAAATTGAATTGGTTCAAAGCCAGACTAATCTGGGATTTGCAGGAGGAAATAATCTGGGAATTCGAAAAGCATTGGAGTCGGGTTACAGCCATCTGATGCTGTTGAATAATGACACGGTAGTGGCTACAGATTTTTTACAAGTGATGATGGCCCAATTTGAAAAGTCCCCAAGTTTAGGGGTAGTCCAGCCATTAATTTATTGGATGAAGGATCGGAATCAAATTTGGAATGCAGGTGGAAAATGGAGCCCAACCTTAGGAAGGGCTATTCCTCTTCGGGAATTAAAAAATAGAAAAAAGGGTAGATCAGGAATTCAAAAGATAGATTGGGCTACCGGTTGCTGCATGCTGATCAAACGAGAAGCAATTCTTCAAGTAGGGCTTTTAAACGAGCAATTCTTCGCCTATTTTGAGGATGTAGAGTGGAGCTTGAGAGTTAGAGAAAAAGGTTTTGAAATCGCTTTGGCGCCAAAAGCCTTCATCTACCATGAAGCAGGGGCATCTTCGAAAAAGAAACATGAGGAAGGTACACTCAGTCCAAGAGTGTTTTATTACCACGTTCGGAATCAGTTTCTTTTAATTCGAAGTACTGTAAGTCGTTTCAATAAGCCATTAGCTTTTGGATATCATTTGATTCGATTTGGCTTTTGGATTGGATATTTTTTGATTCGCGGCAGATTTAAGAAATTAAAATCAGTAGGCAAAGGAATTCGGGACGGAATCAAAATGCCACTTCAATCTCAAGTAAAATGATCCTAATTTTCTTTCTTCTGATCACAATTACTGTTGGTGGAGGCTTTCTCTGGACTATACAGGAAATGGTGTTCAAAGGGAAGTGGACTTACTTTATTTTCTTCTTGACGGCTTTTTTGCCTTTTTACATCACCAGTTTGAGTGTGATTTATTTGGCGACTAGTTCAAGCTTGATTTTAGGTGTTTTTCAGGTGCTGAAGGAGTTAATCGTACTGATCGCGGTCCTAGTTTTTGTTTTTTACAATCGAAAAATTTTCGAATATCCGTTACGGCTTCAAATTACAGATTGGCTCATGCTTGGGTTTTTAGGATTGGGTTTTTTGTACCTGTTACTTCCCATCGGCGAAGCTTCCTTCATGAATAAAGTGCTGTACTATAAAAGCATGTTGATCCCAGGCTTTATTTATTTTTTGGGAAGAAATACCCGCTTTTCAGACCTGGAAATTAAGCGGCTTTTTGGAATTATTTTCGTCATAGCAATTGGAGCTTTCGTAGTAAACTTGCTCGAAACATTTGTGCTAAATGCCCATATTCAACAGTTTTCTGGATATGCGCTTTACAATCAAGCGATCAATAATATTGACCCTACAGGTAATTTTGGGCTGACTTGGACTTTTGAAACTCAAGCAGTGACAAAGCGACTAGCGAGTTTTTTCTCAGATCCATTGGAGATGGCGAGTTCAGTCTTAATGGGCTTTGTAGCGGGGTTGATTTGGTTTTTGACTACTAAGAAAGAGCAGAATTGGTTTTATGTTTTGATCATGTTGGTCTCGCTTGGGAGCTTATTCTTTTCTGCTTCTCGAGCTGCGTTTGGCGCATTCTTCGTGATGATCTTTTTTGTGGCTTTGGTATTTGGCCTTTACAAATTAATCACGGGAGGGTTTCTTGTGCTAATCTGTTTTGGGTTATATGTGCTATTCTTCGCCTCAGAAGATTTTTACTTTTTTGTACTGGATACCTTGACTTTCGAAAACACGTCCAGCATCGGGCATGTCGTAGAGTGGTTGCTCTCTTTGGATTCGATGGTAGTAAATCCCCTTGGAATAGGCTTAGCCATGAGTGGGAATGCAGGCAGCGTGACTAATGAATTAAGAGTAGGTGGAGAAAATCAGTTTTTAATTTATGGGGTCCAATTAGGTTGGATTGGAATGCTATTATACATCCTAGTGCTTGCTTCAGGCGTGATTTTGAGCTTAAGGGTATTTTATCAAACCGAGAACAGGATGACTGCTCGACTAGCTTTTGTTGCAGCTTCAGTGAAGGTGGGATTACTATTACCTTTGTTTACAGCAAATGCAGAAATGTATTCTTATGTGGCTTGGATTTCTTGGTGGATGATAGGTTATAGTGTTAATAGTTATAGTAGAATAAGATTATATTTGGTTGATTACAATCATACGAAATCACTTTCTTAAGATCTATAATATTGAAAGTACTCCTCGATCTCCAATACTTGAATGCTGCTACCACTGGGATCAAAACGTACATGATGGAGCTTGCTAAAGCAGCAAAAGATTACCCCCATCCGGATATAGAATGGATTTTCACACATAATCCAGAGAAACAAGCCGCTGATGAAATCTACAAAAATCTAAATTCAAAGATTCAGCGGCTCAACTATCATCTTGACTATTTCCGCTGGAAAGAGTTTCAATTACCGGATTTGGTGAAAAAGCATAAGCCTGATGTTTTGATTTGCCTAGATTTCGTTTCTCCTGCGGTGTCGCTTCCTTGTCAGCGGCTGACTGTTTTTCATGATGCGTTTTTTTGGCAAATGCCTAAAAATTATCCTGTCTGGTGGCGAAAGTATTTTTTGAGTTTGATTGGAAAAGGGATAAAGGAAAATACTGGAATTATTACCACGACCGATTACTCCAAAGCGTCATTGGCAAAGCATTTATCCTTGCCCAATAAAATCAATGTCGTCTACCAAGTGCCCAAAACGCTTAATCAGAAAGTTTCGAAAGGATTTTTGAAACAAGTTAAATTAGAAAAAGGAAAATATTTCCTACACATAGGGACTTTTGATAAAAGAAAAAACCTGACGCTTTTGGTCAAGGCTTTTGATAAATTTTTGAAGAAGACCAACTCTGGATTCAAATTGATACTTGCCGGAGGAGCGGGGCAAAGCGCTCAAATGAATTCCTTACCTGAGGTAAAAAAATTGGTGGAAGAGTTCGGCTTGGAAGATCGAGTAATCTTACCCGGATACGTCAGCGACTTGGAAATTAATGCCCTTTACCAAGGGGCATTCGCCTATGTTTTTCCTTCAGCCAATGAGGGGTTTGGAATTCCGATCATAGAGGCCATGCGGGCAGGCGTCCCGGTAATCCATTCTGATCAACCCGCTTTGGTAGAAGTCAGTGCGGGCGCAGGAATCGTTTGTAAAATCGGAAATTTGGGCGATTTAGCAGAAAAAATGATACTTTTGAGCAGGGAAAACACGCTACGTGAGCTTTTAATCCAAAAAGGATTGCAGCGTGCGGAGGATTTTTCTTCAAAGAAATTTATTGAAGCTTTTCACCAGATTATTCTGGATCTGTAAAACTAGTCCATGCGGCAAATTACCTGTCCGGTTTGTAATTCGATTCCAGTTGAAAACCTTAAAGCCTTTCAAATCTGCACCTGTAAGCAATGTCAGGTTGGCTGGACTTTTATTCCTAATTCGATAGATACTTTGGAATTATACCAAGACGAGGTCTACCAAGTAGTAGATAATCGGCGTTCCATATTTGAGCAAATTATCTTCTCAGAAGCTCGAAAAATTCTCTCAAAAGCTAAGCAAATCAAATCGGATGCTTCCACTTTACTTGATTTTGGCTCCGGAAAAGGCCAGTTTCTATGGGTAGCTAAAGTTGAAGGTTGGAATGGTCTGGGAATAGAAACTGCGAAAGCCCGTGCAGATTTTGCCACAATTCATTATCAGGTAAAAGTTGACCTTGATTTTTATTCTGAGGGGAAAATCGTAGGAGCTCCTTTTGATTTGATCACGTTGAATCATGTTTTGGAGCATTTGCCTGAACCAATGACACTGGTTAATGAGCTCTTGAGTTTTAATCTCGCAAAAGGTGGATTGGTGTATATCGAAGT
>CAWUWQ010000335.1:0-4821 GCA_963926065.1 uncultured Algoriphagus sp. | reverse complement strand
ATGGGTATTGATCGCCATTTTGGCAGTTATTTATCTTGTTCCATTTATTCCTGCTTCTTTTAGAGAAATGAGTTTGAGAGCAGCGATAATACTTACTGCCTGGACTTTGATTTTAGGGCCTTTGGTGAAAAAAGCCCTTTTTACTTTTCTGGGAAGTAGAAAATCTGGTCTGCTTAGAGAAATTAATTTGATTGAGGGAATCCTTCCAGAAATGCGTATGAATCTTAAGATTTCCTGGAGAGCGGCTTCAGGACAAAAAGCCTTTCAACGAATTCCGTTTTTTGTAAAAACATGGGTACAAATCAGTCTCTAAGTATCATCCTTCTCACAGGAGAAAAAAAAGCGGGAAAGACGACTTGGCTTCAAAAGCACAAGTCCGATTCGGTAGGTTTTCTGAGTCCATTAATTCATGAAAAGCGGAATTTCCTGTTGATTCCTAGCCAAATAATATTCCCTATGGAAGAGTCTAATGGGCAACTACTTGTAGGTAAATATTCCTTTTCAGCTAGTGCATTCGCAGCAGTGGAGCAGCATGTCCAGAGTCACTATCGAGCAGATGAACTGATTTTCGATGAAATCGGTCCACTTGAAATCCGAGGAGAAGGATTCTCGAGTTTATTAAAACATACACTACAGAACTACTCGGGCAAATTACTTATTGTCCTTCGATCAGAGATCGTAAAACAAGCGATCGAAGCTTTCCAGCTTGATCGCTTTCGTGTTAAGGTGATAGATTTTGAACAGTTGAAGAATTCCGGAGAGACTGAACTCAATTATTGATAATTCTTTACGGTCTCGATGAATACTTTTACCATCGCTGGATCAATGTCAGGATAGACACCGTGGCCCAAATTAGCGATATGTCGTGTACCTCTAAATTGGTTCATCATGTCGATTGTCGCTTGTCTGACTTGATCTGGATTGCCATATAAGGCAGCAGGATCTAGGTTGCCTTGAAGCGTTTTAGTGGTTCCAATTAATATTCTTGATTCAGCAATTCCCATATTCCAATCCAAGCCGATGGTCTCACAGTTCAATTGACCCATTTCTTCTCTAGCAAAGAATGCTCCTTTTGCAAAAACAGTTTTAGGCACTTCGCTAATCGCATCACAAATCTGCGAAATGTATGGGTAGGAGAATTCCGCATATTGCTTTGGTCCCAAAATCCCCGCCCAGCTGTCAAAAATCTGAACTAGGTCAGCTCCTGCATTGATTTGTGCCTTTAGGTAATTGATGGTGCTATCCGTAATCATCTGCAGCAATTGATGTGAAAATTTCGGCTGAGTATAAAGCATTTCTCGAGCTTTAGAGAAAGTCTTTGAGCCAGATCCTTCAACCATATAGGCAAATATGGTCCAAGGAGCTCCGGCGAAGCCTATCAACGGAACCCTTCCAGCCAGATTTTTCTTCGTGATTTCAATGGCCTTCATCACGTAGCTTAAGTCATTCGCGCCATCTGCCACACGGAGTTTCATGAGATCTGATTCTGATCTTACTGTGTTTGGGAAAAAAGGACCTCTTTTCTCCACCATTTCGTAAGGCAATCCCATAGCCTCTGGGATCACCAGGATATCTGAAAAAATAATGGCAGCATCTACCCCTAGCAAATCAACCGGCTGAATAGTTACCTCTGCAGCCAGCTCAGGAGTTTGAGCCAGTTCAATGAATCCGCTCACACTGTCCCGTACAGCACGATATTCGGGTAAGATTCTACCCGCTTGGCGCATTAGCCAAACTGGTGTTCGTTCTACTGCCTCACCTTTTGCGGCTCTCAGTAGCAAGTCATTTTGTAATTGCATGTCCGCAAAGATAAGGAGCAAATTTTACTCGGGCTCTCGAAAATTAGAACATAAAAAAAACAGGAAGGAGATTTATCCTTCCTGTTTGAGTTAATCAGTTGGTTTAGGTAATGCGCTATTTGAATTCTATTACTTTTTCAAGTCAATTCTTTTAAAATCCTCATCTTTTAATCCTAGCATTGCGGTCACTGCTTCATAATTGGTGAAGTCGATTCGATTGGAAGCATAATCTCCAGGAACAACGATCACTCGAAACAATTGATTTAACCTCCACTCGTCCCCTAGGGTAGCAGGATCGATCGCTCCATCCAGAAAGAGCCTAAAATCTATCTTTGAGAAATCGTAATTGTAAATCAATACACCGCCCTCGTTGAAAAATACGGTCTGTGGAAGAGCTCTCCATACTGAATTCCCACCGTCAATTTCCCATTCGATAAAGGCCAAGACCACATCACTTTCGATGATGGCCGGGTCAAATGTTAATTGCTCGCTGTAATTGTTCGCTTGGGTGAAGTTGACCTCAACTTCAAAAACTTCAGATACAATATTTACCCCATCAAGTCCATCGAGCCCAGGAGGGCCCACTGGACCCTCACATGATTGAAGAAATAAAATTCCAAAGAGGGATAGGCTTATTGCTAGTAGCTTTTTCATAATTGTGGTTTTTTAAGTATGACTACTTTCACGTTAGGAAGTCTAATGAGGTTTATAAAAAAACTTCTGATTTATCGAATCGGGGCAATCACATGGACTTCATCTTCTCGTATGATCTTGTCGATGAAGATGCCAGTTAGGGTCAGATTATTTTCTGCAGCATAGTTTTCCAATTCAGCCTTGATAGTTTTGGGTCCTGGCATGACCCAACTGCTACCCGTGATAATAGCGAGGAGGTAACGATCTTCTTCAAAAGTTTTGAGTTCAAACCCTTCCTCAGGTAAAAGTTGATTGATTCCGACAAAAACCTTCATAGTATCCAGTTTCCCTGCAGGTTCTATTTCGTAGATTGTGTGTAAGAAAGTACCGGTTTTCAGGCTTTTTTGAGTGAGGGTTTCTTCGAAAATCTTTGCTAATCGTACGTCTTGAGGGATTCCTACAAAGGTGTTGCCAAGAAGACTTTCTGGTTTTTTGTTGACAAGTTCGATTACCACGGGATTATTTCCGCCCAATTGATCAAAGCCCCAATATCCAAAGCCAATAAATACGGTCAGAATGACTGTTACAATGAGAAGTTTCTTTTGCATGAATTAGAAAATATACCGGATTCCTATTCCACCTTGACCTTTGATGTGGCCTACGCGATCTAATAATTCCAAGAATAAGCCTGCTTCAATAAAAATATTAAGAGGCAGGTCACTAAAGTAATACTCCGCCCCTACAAAAGCTTCCGGTCCGAAATCCACATTTGTTCGAACTTCCTGAAGGATTAGGGATGAATTTTGAGGATTATCGCTAGAATAATTGTAGGTGACTTGGGTAGTTCGAAACTGGACTCCCGCACCACCATAGCCCAATAGGTAACCTTGTTCAATACTAAAGATGTCGGTAATATCTTCGTTGTAAGCCATTCGGCCATTAAGAGAAATTCCTTTTTTTGCCCCATGTGAAATGTAAAAAGCACTGGAGTTTGGAGGATTGTTTTCAAAGTCTCGCTGGTAATAGCTGTTTCCATTTACGCTTCCAGACCCCAGCATGACTTCAAAAGAGAATTCGTCTGAGATAAAATCTTTGAAAGTGATCGCAAAAGGCTCACCGAGCCTCAAACCTACGCTTCGCTCTTGCGCTTGACTCAAAAAAGGTAAAAAGATAAATAGGATTATGATTTTGTACTTCATGGGGTAATTCTGATTTTTTTTCGATACTTCGCAAAAACCAGGCTAGATCGCCATTGTCTTCAGTTGCATTTGATGCAACTGGGTATAATATCCGCCATGTTCAAGCAAATAATCATGGCTGCCTGACTCTACGATTTCGCCTTTGTTCAAGACAATGATCTTATCCGCCTTCTGAATTGTGGACAGTCGGTGAGCGATCACGATGGATGTTCGCCCTTTCATCATGTGATCAATCGAATCTTGGATCAACTCTTCAGTTTCGGTGTCAACCGAGGAAGTTGCCTCATCCAAAATGATTATTTCTGGGTTGTAAACCATCGCTCGTACAAAGGAAATCAGCTGGCGCTGACCTACAGAAAGCGTTGCGCCTCTTTCCATGACATTATAATCCAAGCCGCCTGGCAATCGCTCGATAAATCGCTTTGCGCCTGCCAAATCTGCTGCATACATCACTTGCTCTCGAGTAATGTCTGGGTTGCCTAGCGTAATATTGTAATAAATGCTATTTGAAAACAGGAACACATCCTGTAACACCACACCGATGTGCTTGCGCAAGATTCCGAGTTCAAAATCCTTGACATCACGTCCATCGATGGTGATGGATCCCTTGTTGATCTCGTAGAAACGAGAGATCAAATTGATGATGGAGGATTTACCCGCACCTGTAGCACCTACTAAGGCGACAGTTTGTCCGGCTTTCACCTCAAAGCTGATATCCTTCAGCACATAGTCCTCATCCACATAGGCAAAGGAAACGTGATTGAATTCGATATGCCCTTTGACTCGCTCTGGAGCATAATCACCTTCGTTGTCGATATGCTCCTTGCTATCTAAAAGCTTAAAAATTCTGGCAGAACTCACTACGCCCATTTGAAGGGTATTGAATCGATCGGCAATCATCCTAATCGGTCGGAAAAACAACTGCAAGTACAGGATGAATGAAATTAAAACACCGATTTGCAATTCCATTCCTAATACTCCAACAGCGCCATACCACACCACCAATCCAATCCCAATGGCCTGGATAATCTCAGCTACCGGGAAATAGATCGAATAGTAAAGCACTGACCGGATATGCGCTCTCGCATGCTCTTTATTGATTTCCTGAAATTTTTGAAACTCCCGGTCTTCTCGATTGAAAATCTGGATAATATTCATCCCGGTGATGTGCTCCTGAAGAAATGAATTCA